>CAYZND010000091.1:1749-10960 GCA_964479495.1 uncultured Mesoterricola sp. | reverse complement strand
CCTCGACCTTGAAGAGGAGTACGGCCTCGAGAACCCGGTGATGCCGTACCTGCGCAAAGATCGCATTCCCCACATCTGGTGCCCCGGCTGCGGCATCGGGACCACCCTGAACTGTTTCGCACGGGCCCTCGCGGATTCCGGGATGGACCTGGACACCATCAGCGTCGTGAGTGGCATCGGCTGCACGGGGCGTGTGGCGGGCTACCTGAACCTGGATAGCTTCCACACCACCCACGGCCGCGCCATTCCGTTCGCCACGGGCCTCAAGCTGGCGAACCCGAACTTGAAGGTGGTGGTCTACTCCGGCGATGGGGATCTGTTCTCCATCGGCGGCAACCATTTCGTCCACGCGGCGCGGCGCAACATGGACCTGATGGTCATCTGCGTGAACAACTTCACCTACGGGATGACCGGGGGCCAGGTGGCCCCCACGACCCCCATCGGCCCGACCCAGACGACCATGCCATACGGCAACTTCGAGCCCCCCTTCAACCTGCCCTTCCTCGCGGAGGCCTGCGGCGCGGTGTACGTGGCCCGCTGGACCGTGTACCACGTCCGGCAACTGGCCAAGGCCATGAAGGAAGGCCTCCAGAAGAAGGGCTTCGTGTTCATCGAGGCGCTCTCCCCCTGCCCGACCCTCTTCTCCCGGCGCAACCGCCTGGGCGACGGCGTCGACCAGGTCAAGTACTACAAGGAGCGCAGCATCGTGAAGAACGGTGCCGATCCGAAGGACGTGGGCCTCACGTACCAGGGCGACATCGTCGTGGGCAAGTTCGTGGACCGCGACCGGCCCACCTGGATGGATTCCATGAACGAGCACTTCACCAAGGTCCTCGGCAGCAAGTACACGCCCTATGGAGTCGAAAATGGCCAAGACTGAAATCCGCGTAGGAGGCCTGGGCGGCCAGGGCGTCATCCTCTGCGCCTCCATCATCGGCAAGTGCGCCAGCATCTACGAAGGCAAGCACGCCACCCTGATCCAGGCCTTCGGACCTGAGGCCCGGGGCAGCGCCTGCAGCGCCCAGGTGACGGTTTCCGAGGAAGTGATCGGGTATCCCTACGTGAAGAACCCCGATGTCCTGGTGCTCATGTCCCAGGACGCCTACACCCAGTTCATCCCCCAGCTCAAGCCCGGCGGCCTCGTGCTCTACGAGGAGGAGCTCGTGAACATCGACGGCAAGCTCCCCAAGGGCGCCAGGGCCGTGGGCATCCCCGCCACCCGCTTCGCCGAGGAGCTGGGGCGCCGGCTGGTGCTGAACATCGTCATGGTGGGCTTCTTCGCGGGCGCCACCGATCTCGTGTCCTGGGAGTCCATCGAAAAGGCCGTGAAGTCCTCCGTTCCCAAGGGCACCGAGGAACTGAATCTCAAGGCGCTCAAGAAGGGTTACGATTACGGTAAAGAGCAGGCCGCTCAGCTCAAATAGGAGTGCACCATGGGCCTCACCACGCTACCCAGGACCCTCACGCTCCAGGATGGCCGGACCCTCGAGCTGCATCTGCTCGAAGTCTCGGACTGCCTCTCCCTGGTGGAGTTCTACCGCACCCTGCCCGAACAGGACCGCCAGGTCCTGAAGGATGACGTGACCACCAAGGAATGGGCCGACCGCTTCCTGCGCAAGGTCGCCACCAAGGAAGTCATCTGCCTCGTGGCCAAGGATGGCGACAAGGTGGTGGGCGAAGGTTCCCTGTATCGCAGCCTTCATGGATGGACCAAGCACGTGGGCGAGATCCGTCTCACCACGGCCCGGACCCACCGGCGCCAGGGCCTCGGCCTCGCCATGGCCAGCACCCTGGTGAAGATCGCCACGGACCTCGGCATCGAGAAGATCGTGGTGAACATGGTGGAGAACCAGCTGGGCACCCGCCGCACCTTCGAGAAGCTGGGCTTCCAGAAGGAGGCCGTGCTGCCCCGCCACGTCAAGGACATCAGCGGCATCAAGCGTGACCTCATCGTCATGGCCAACGACGTCTCCCAGATCTGGGCGGCCATGGAAGCCATGGTCCAGGACTACTCCCCGCACTCGGGCGAGTAGGCTTCACCGATCCACGGCCCCGCCTCCGCGGGGCCGTTCGCTTTCCAGGGGCCTCCCATGATCCCGGACAAGGTTCACCGCGTGCTCGAGACGCACAGCCTGAGCGCGCTGGAGTTCGAGCCCGGCAGTACGCCCACGGCGGAGCTTGCGGCCCAGCGCATCGGCGTGGCCACCGCCCGCATCGCCAAGTCCCTGCTCTTCCGAAGCAAGGAGGGCACCTACCATCTCGTCGTCTGTCCCGGTGACAAGCGCCTCTCCTCCGGAACCCTGAAACGGGTCATCGGCTCGAAGGTCTCCATGACGGATGCGGACGAGACCGAGCGGATCACGGGCTTCCGCCCGGGCGGGGTCTGCCCCTTCGGCCTGGAGGGAGTGGAGATCCTGCTGGATCGCGCGCTGGGGGACCTGGGCACGGTCTACCCGGCCGCCGGCACGGATGCCACAGGCGTCCCCACGACCCTGGATCAGCTCGCGAAGATCACCTGCGGGCGCATCGTGGACCTGAGCGCCTCCGAATAGACACGGGGAAGGGTTCCACTCGCCGCGAGCGGCACCGCCCGAAACAAATCCTGCAAGTCCACGAATTCACTTGTCGGTACACGTCTCATCACAGGAACAGGATCGCCATGGAACGCCTCGTCGAACTGCTGAAGGATCTCGAAGCCATCGCTTCCCCTTCGGGCTATACCGCCGAGGTGGTCGCCCACCTGGAAGCCCTGGCGGCCAAAGCCGGCATCAAGGCCACGAGGACCAACAAGGGGGGCCTGGTGGTGGGCAACCATCCCCAGCCCACGCTCCTGCTGGCCGGGCACGTCGACACCCTGGGCGCCATGGTGAGCGGCATCAACGCCGATGGCCATCTCGCCATCACCAAGATCGGCGGTCCCATCCTGCCCTCCTTCGAGGGGGAGTACCTCACCCTCAAGACCATGTCGGGCGCCTCCTTCCGGGGCACGCTGCTCCTGCACAACCCTGCGGCTCATGTGAACAAGGAAGCCGAGAGCACCGTGCGGACCATCGAGAAGATGTTCGTGCGGCTGGATGCCGAGGTGGCGTCGCGAAAGGACACGGAGAAGCTGGGCATCCAGGTCGGCGACTTCGTCTGCTTCGATCCGCGCTTCGAGTACACCAAGACCGGCTACATCAAGTCCCGCTTCCTGGACGACAAGGCCGGCTCCGCCGCCATGCTGGAGGCGCTGCTTACCCTCGGCAGCCGGGAGCTGCAGAAGCTTCCCGTGGCCTTCTTCTTCTCCGTCTACGAAGAGGTCGGCCACGGCGGATCCTCGGGGATCCCGGCGACCGCGCAGGAGATGCTGGTGGTGGACATGGGCGTGGTGGGCGACCGGGTGGAGGGGGATGAACACGCGGTGTCCATCTGCGCCAAGGATTCTGGTGGCCCGTACGACTACACCATGCGCTGCAGGTTGACCGAGCTGGCTCGGGCCAACAAGATTCCCCACAAGGTGGATGTCTTTCCCTACTACAGCAGCGATGGCGGCGCCGCCCTGCACGCCGGCCACGACCTCAGGGTGGCGCTCATCGGACCGGGCGTCTCCGCCAGCCATGGCATGGAGCGCACCCACCTGAAGGGGCTGAAGGCCACCCGGGACCTGATCCTGGCCTACATCCGCACCTGCGAGGCTTGCGCTATTTCGGAAACACCGTCAACTCAATCTTGACCGTCTCACCGTTGATCGTGCGTTGACCGTGGATGCTTCCGTAATGCACCGTGCCTGGCGGGACAAAGTCGATTTTCGCTTTATAGACAACTCCCGTCGAGGCAAGACGCGTGAATGCCAGAAGAGGTCCGAACTCCACCCATGACTCGATGGATTTGTCCGGTGTGATCTCGATTTCATCACCTGAGTACATGCTGACCTGATAGGTCCGCGCACCATATATGTCGATGCCTGGTGTGATGGAGCCAGGCGTCAAGCCATTGACCTTGATGGATGCTGCAACGAGCGGATCCACCGTGAACTCGTACGTGACGTCTGAATCGGAGAGGGCATACCGATCGGTGGCACCGGGATCCTTGGATAGTACAAAGGTGAGGCTTCCCTGATGTTGCCCCACGGGGAGTTCACTGTTGATCGGCAGGTCCATTGAGTAGTGACCCCCGCCGTTGTCGGTGATCTTCACACCGCCGTGTACCAGTACCTCCTTAGGATCTTCCAGGAACACGTACGTGGTCCCGGAAGGAACGGGGCTCACGTCTGCATATAACGTGACGGTTGTGCCGGGATTGTGCTGATAGATCGTTCTGACCAGGGGATCCGGAGAATAGCTCACCGAGATGCTTGATCCAGTGCTTCCGCCTCCACCGCCTCCGCCGCCTCCGCCGCATCCGAAGGTCAACGAAAGAAGGCAGACCGCGAGACCAATGCTGCTAGGCAGTTTCATGCTTCCTCCAGAGATCCGGCATCACGTACCTCAGAGATGCCTGGATCCAGTTTCTTCAATATATCGCTAAATGCTCCCGTCCCGTCAAAGCAGCCATCCCATGGTCTTGCTCCTGGAACGAGAAGTCACGGCAGGATTCAGGAGCGCAGGAAGGCATCCAGCAGCGTATGCCCCGGATCCAGCAGTGCCCCGGAAGCAATGGCTTCGCGCTCGCTGAAGTCCCGGGCCGTGCCAGCCGCCACACCCGTTCCTGCATAGCAGAAAGGAGGTGGCTCAGCATGGTGTCCCTTGGTACGGACCAGGGTCGCGTGGTCAGGCGCCACGAGGATCCGGTAGTCGCCCAGGGTCTTCAGCTTGGCCAGCAGCGGTCCCACGATGGCCTCGTCGATGCGCTCCAGGGATCGGGTCTTTTCCTCGGCCATGCCCTGGTGGGCCGCCTCGTCGGGGGCTTCCACATGGACCACCACCACGTCGTAGCGGTCCAGGGCCTCCAGGGCGGCCCGGCCCTTGGCGTCGTAGTCCGTGTCGATGTAGCCGGTGGCGCCGGGGACTTCGATCAGGTCCATGCCCATGCCCAGGGCGATGCCCCGGATGATGTCCACGGCCGTGATCGTGGCTCCCCGCAGGCCATAGCGGGCTTCCAGGGTCTCCAGCTTCATGGGCGTACCCTGGCCCCAGAGCCAGATGTTCGTGGCCCAGTCCTCGCCCTGCTCACGGCGGCGCAGGTTCACGGGGTGGTCGGCGAGCACTTCCGCCGCCCGGTCCATGATGGCCTTCACCCGCTCCTGGCCTTCGCCCTTGGGCCAGTAGCCCGCCACGGGCTGGTCCGTGATGTCGTGGGGCGGCTGGCTCTGGAGCTTCATGGTGGACGAATGGGAGACCAGCAGCAGGTTGCGGTAGGAGACGCCCGCGTGGAACGTGCAGGTCTCGCCGGGGAAGATCGCCGCGTTCAGGGCTGCAATCAAGGCGTCCGCATCGGGCTGGGAGATGTGGCCCGCGGTGAAGTCCTTCATCTTCCCATCCGTGATGTTCACGAAGTTGCAGCGGAAGATGAGCTGGTCCGGCGCCGCGGAGAGCTGCTGGGCCAGGGCCTCCATGGGGGCCCGACCCGTGTGGTAGCGGCGGGGATCGTAGCCCATGAGGGTCAAGGTACCCGCATCCGTGCCGGCGCCGAAGCCCTCGGGAATGGTCACGATGCGCCCCAGGCGGCCCTCCCGGGCGATGCTGTCCATGTGGGGAATGTGCGCCGCCTCCAGGGGTGTCTTCCCGGCCAGCTGGGGCAGGGGCTCGTCGGAGGCACCATCGGGGAGGATGATCACGTATTTCATGGCTGGACCTCAGGCGTTGGCTTCGATAAAGGTTTTCACGCGCGCGACATCGAAGGGCATCACGGTCACGCGCTGGGGGAGGCTCTCCAGGCCCTGGAACTGGGCCGGACACGCGGGCTTGCGGCCCAGGGCCTCCACGAGGGTGTCCTCGAACTTGATGGGAAGGGCCGTCTCCAGGCACACGAGCGGCACGCCCCGGTCCCGATTCTGGAGCCCGACCTTGAGGCCGTCGGCGGTGTGGGTGTCGATCTCCACCTGGTAGCGCTCCCACACACGGCGGATGGTCTCCAGGCGGTCCCCGTGGGTGCTCTTGCCGGACACGAAGCCGAACTCCGGCAGGCGCTCGAAGTGAGGGGTGGTGGAGAGGTCGAAGGGCTGCCCGGCATCCACCTTCGCCCACAGCGCCTTCACCGCGTCGGCATCCCGCCCCACGAGATCGAACACGAACCGCTCGAAGTTGGAGGCCTTGGAAATGTCCATGGACGGGCTGGAGGTCACATAGGTGTGGGAGGCCGAGCGCGGCGCGTAGACGCCCGTGCGGAAAAACTCATCCAGCACATCGTTCTCGTTGGTGGCCAGGATGAGGCGCTTGATGGGAAGCCCCATGCAGCGCGCCACATGCCCTGCGCAGATGTTCCCGAAGTTGCCCGAGGGGACCGCGAAGGAAACCTGCTGGTCGTTGCTGCGCGTGGCCGCGAAGTAGCCCTTGAAGTAGTAGACGACCTGGGCGAGGATGCGGCACCAGTTGATGGAGTTCACGGTACCGATGCGATAGCGCTCCTTGAAGGCGGCGTCGCCGGAGGCGGCCTTCACGATGGCCTGGCAGTCGTCGAACATGCCTTCGATGGCCAGGTTGAAGATGTTGGGATCGGCCAGGCTGTACATCTGGGCCCGCTGGAAGGCGCTCATCTTCCCGTGCGGGGAGAGCATGAAGACCTTGATGCCCCGCTTGCCGCGCATGGCATACTCCGCGGCGGAGCCCGTGTCGCCCGAGGTGGCGCCGAGGATGTTCAGCGTGTCCCCGCTCTTGGCGAGGGCGTATTCGAAGAGGTTGCCCAGCAGCTGCAGGGCCACATCCTTGAAGGCCAAGGTGGGGCCATTGGACAGTCCCAGGAGGTGCAGCCCGGGTTCCAGGGTCTTCAGGGGCGTGATGTCCTCGGAGCCGAAGACCTCGGCGGTGTAGGTCCTGGACACCAGGGCCCTTAAGTCCGCCTCGGGGACGTCCGTGGCGAACTTCCGGAGGATCTCGAAGGCCAGGTCCGCATAGCTCAGTGCTCGCCAGCGGGCCAGCTCCTCCCCTGAGACCTTCGGATAGGCTTCGGGGAGGAAGAGCCCCCCATCCGGCGCCAGTCCGCCGAGCAGGGTATCGGAGAAGGGAACGGAGCCGCAGCCCCCACGGGTGCTGATGTAGCGCATGGCGGTGACCTCGAATCTGGAAAGGACCAGTGTAGGGATCCAGATGTGCGCGGGGGCTAGCCAGAGCGTGCGAAGTGAGCCATCCGGATGGACACTTTGGTCGGTGAACCTGCCAGAATGGCGTGTCATGAACGCACCGGACCTGGACCAGATCGACCGCAGGATCATCGAGGAGTTGCTCGCCGACGCGCGCATCCCCATCGCGACCCTGGCTCAGCGCGTCCACCTCTCGCGCCACGCGGTGCGCCACCGACTGGACCGACTGGAGGCCCAGAAGGTGATCGCGGGCTACACGATCCGGCTGGGGGAGACCAGCGCCCCCAAGGCCCGGGCCATCCTCCGCGTCTACCGCAAGGACCGCATGCGGGGCAAGGATGTCACCGAGGCCATCGCGAAGATCCCCGAGGTGACCACCTGCTATGTGGTCAGCGGGGACTCGGACCTCGTGATGCACATCGAGGCCGAGTCCCAGGAGCGAGTCAATGCCATCTGGTCCCAGCTCGCCAACCTGCCCGGCGTGACGGACACCAACACCGCGGTGGTGCTCTCCACGGTGGTGGACCGCCGGCGCTGAAGCGTTCTACCGCCGCTCCGCCATGTGCTGGTAGTCCCGCGTCTCCGCCCCGGTATAGATCTGGCGGGGCCGGGAGATCTTCTGCTCGGGATCGGCCACCAGCTCCATCCAGTGGGCCACCCAGCCGCAGGTGCGGGGCACGGCGAACATCACGGTGAACATGGAAGCTGGCAGGTTCATGGCGCGGTAGATGAGGCCCGAGTAGAAGTCCACGTTGGGGTAGAGCTTGCGGGAGACGAAGTAGTCGTCCTCCAGGGCGATGCGCTCCAGCTCCAGGGCCACGTCCAGCAACGGGTTACGTCCGGTCACCTCGAAGACCTCCTCGGCGGTCCGCTTGATGATGCGGCAGCGGGGGTCGTAGTTCTTGTAGATCCGGTGGCCGAAGCCCATGAGGCGCTCCCCTTCCCCGTTCTTCACCTTGGCCAGGAAGGCGGGCACGTGCTCGGGCCGGCCGATCTGCTCCAGCATGCGCAGCACCGCCTCGTTGGCCGCGCCGTGCAGGGGCCCGTAGAGGGCCGCCGCCGCCCCCGCCAGGGCCGAGTAGGGATCCGCCTGGGAGGACCCGATCACCCGCATGGCATTGGTCCCACAGTTCTGCTCGTGGTCCGCGTGGAGGATCCACAGGATGTTCAAGGCCCGCTCCAGCACGGGGTGCGGCTTGTACTCCACCTCCGTCATGCGGAACATCATCTTCAGGAAGTTCCCGATGAAGCTCAGCCCATCGTCGGGATAGACGAAGGGCCAGCCATGGTTGTGGCGGTAGGTGAAGGCGGCGATGGTGGCCGCCTTGGCGAGCATGCGCTCCACCTGCAGGCGCCGGTTGGCGGGATCCGTCACCTGCCGCGCGTCGGGGTAGAGCGTGGACAGCGAGGCGATGGCGCTGATGAAGACGCTCATGGGGTGGGCATTGAAGCGGAAGGTCTGGATCAGGTTCTGGATGTTGGTGTGCAGCAGGCTGTGGCGACTGATGTCGTGCTCCCACTGCGCCAGCTGAGCCGCCGTGGGCAGCTCGCCGAAGATCACCAGGTACGCCGTCTCCAGGTACGTGCTCTTGGCCGCCAGCTGCTCGATGGGGTAGCCCCGATAGCGCAGGATGCCCTGGTCCCCGTCGATGTAAGTGATGGCGCTGCGGCTGGAGGCCGTGTTGGTGAGCCCGGGATCGTAGCTCATGAGGCCGAAGTCGTCCTCGCCGGTCCGGATGCGGCGCAGGTCCATGGCCTTGATGGTCCCCTGGTGGATGGGGATCTCGTAGGTCGTCCCGGTACGGTTGTCGGTGACGGTCAGGGTGTCTGCGGACATGTCTGCCCCCCCTTGGATGGGCCAGGGGAATGCACCTCTGCCGAGGGCTCCCGTGGCGGCTTCGCTATGGCTCTGGGCTTACTGCGCCACCTGGTGTGGATGGAACGCGATCCAGAGTATTGGTCCCGAGGATGACAGACCTGGGGACCGCGTCAAGC
>CAYZND010000091.1:0-1649 GCA_964479495.1 uncultured Mesoterricola sp. | reverse complement strand
GGAACGTGTTCTCGATGCCCACCATCCCGAGGCCCGGCAGCCCCTTCTTGGGCTCCACGGCCAGGACCATGTTCTCCACCAGGGGGTCGTCGGCTTTCCGGGCGATGACGGGGGACTCGTTGATGACCATGCCCACACCGTGGCCCAGGAACTTGACCTGGTTGGCGCCGAACCCCATGAAGTGCTCGGAGAAGCCCCGGGGCATGACGATCTCTTCCATCACCTCCTCGTAGATCCGGGAGGGAATGGCGCCGGGCTTCAGCCTGGCCTGGACCGCCTGCTGCACGTCCAGACAGGTCTGGTGAGCTTCGAGGGCCGCACCCGAAGGCTCGCCAAGGGAAAACACCCGTGTCTTGTCGACGTAGTATTCGTCGTAGGGAAAGAGCATGTCGATGAAGACCAGGTCGCCCGGTTGGAGGGTCCGGTCGCTGCCGGCGCTGGGGCAGGCCGGCGACTTGCCGGGCATGCCATCGGGCCCATCGAAGGCCGAGGGATGGTTGGCGCTGTCGCCGAAGCAGACACCGCCCATGAAACACTCGCCGCTGTTGAAGGCGAGTCGCGCCATGCAGGACCGCCCCCGCAGAGCTGTCTCGTGAAAGAGCTTGAGGGCCAGCTCCCACTCGGTGATGCCGGGCTTCAACAACTCGGGGATCAGAGCGGTCACCTGTCGCCCGACCTCGCCGGCCTGCTTCAGCTTGGCAATCTCGTAAGGCGACTTCACGGCCCGGAGGCGGCGCAGCTCCGGTCCGGCGTCCGTGAACCGGGAGCTGGTGAAGTTGTTCTTGAGCAGCTTGAAGTAGCTGAGGGTGGTGGCGTGCTCGTCGAGGCCCAGGATGCTGAAGGGCAGCGAGCGCTTCTGCAGGATGGCCACGATCTCCTTGAAGGAGGTGAACGGCACGATGGTCCGGATGGGGGATTCGCTCCGTGCCCGCTCGAGGTTGCGCCGTACGAAGAGGGCGGGCTCGCCCTCGGCCGGGACGAACAGCACGCCGCCCGGCATCGTGCCCGTGTAATAGAGGAGCTCCACGGGCTCGAAGATCAGAACTCCGTGAAGGGAGGTGTCCAGGATGCGCGCCTGCAGGCGATTGAGCCGGTCGTTGATCTCGGTGGCGGGAATGAAGAACGAGCCTGTGTTCACGGTGTAGTCGAAGGGCAAGGATGACTCCTGGAGTGCAGATTCCGATTGGAGCATGGGGGCCGCGGAGTGGACAACCGGCGGTATGCTGGCGGGTTGGAGGACGCCCATGAACGACCGCGAAGTCCTGCTCCTCATCGACATCCAGAAGGACTACTTCCCGGGGGGCGCCTATCCCGTGCCCGGCAGCCCCGCGGCGGCCGAGGCGGCCGCCTCGCTGCTCGCGGCCTTCCGGAAGAGAGGGATGCCTGTGGTCCATGTCCGCCACATCGCCATGAAGCCGGGCTCCACGTTCTTCCTTCCGGACACGCCGGGGTCGGAGCTCCACGATCGTGTGCGACCGCTTCCGGACGAACCTGTGATCATCAAACACTTCCCCAATGCCTTCCGCGAGACCGATCTCCTGGAAAAGTTGCGCACACTTGGCTGCACGCGGCTCGTCATCGCCGGAATGATGACCCACATGTGCATCGACGCCACCACCCGGGCCGCCTGCGACCTGGGCTTCGCCTGC
>CAYZND010000090.1:0-11017 GCA_964479495.1 uncultured Mesoterricola sp. | reverse complement strand
TTCCCCGGCTTAAGGTCTTCCTTGGTTGGCCATCGGTCTTTTTCACCTTCTCCCTGGCGCACTCTTCAGGCCGCTGGTCCGCCACGGCTGCGGCGGCCACCAGCCCGTCCATGCCCTCCCAGAGCCCCAGACAGGCTTCCAGCATGTCCTGGGCGCTCCGGACCCGCTTCGTCTCAACCCCCCAGGGCGCCGGCAGATCGCCGCCAAGGACCAGGCGCACCTGGGCGCCGGCGTTCCTCAGGGCCCGGGCCACTTCGATGCCCATGCTGCCTGAAGAGCGGTTCGTGAGGGTCCGGACGGGATCGAGATCCTCCCGGGTGGGGCCGGCCGTCACCAGGATCTTCTTCCCCGCGAAGGCCACTAGTTTCGGCCCCGCGAAGGTCTGGATCGCCTCGAAGATGTCGCTCAGCTCCGCCAGTCGCCCAATGCCTGACTCACCCTCGGCCAGGAAGCCCACGGCAGGATCCACCACCAGGTGTCCGTAGCCCCGAAGGGTCGCCAGGTTGACCTGCACCGAGGGATGCCGCCACATGGCGTGGTTCATGGCCGGGGCCCAAAGCACCTGGCCCCGCGCGGCCAGCAGCACGGTGGAGAGCAGGTCGTCGGCAAGCCCGTTGGCCGTCTTACCCATGATGTCCGCCGTAGCGGGGACCACGGCGATGAGGTCCGCCCACTTGGCCAGGTCCACGTGCTCCACCTTCGGGTTGGGCCGCCACTCGTGATACTCGGGATTGGCCCCGAAGCAGGGCTCACCGGTGAGGGTCGCCAGGGTCAGGGGTGTGATGAACCGGCTGCCGGCGTCGGTGATGCAGGCTCGCACCTGGTGGCCCGCCCGGATCAGCATGCGAGCCAGCTCACAGGCCTTGTAGGCCGCAATGCCCCCGGTGATGCCCAGCAGGATCTTCATGATTCCTCCCAATGCCTTTCATCCTAACGCTGGAAAACCACGGATTTCCTTGATACACTTGCCCTCTTCGAGGGAACTTGCATGGGTTACCGCACTGTCGTTCACATTCCGGATGAAGTCGCCAACAAATACCGCTTTGTGGTGGTCTCCGGCAAGCGCTGCGAACAGCTTCAGCGCGGCGCCTTCCCCAAGGTCGAAGTTCAGGTCCCCGTGAACAAGTTGGGTCAGCCCCAGGAAGCCCCCAAGCTGGCCTCCTTCTGGGCCCAGGTGGGCATCCGCGAAGTGGAGGAAGGCCGCATCGCCTTCGAGGAGCCGGAAGTCCTCTCCCTGGACTACACCCTGGAAGTGCCGATCTCGGTGGAGTAGGCACCGAAATCTGGCCATGGATCGGACCCCGCAAGGGGTCCTTTTTCATGCGGGATACCGTATTCAACGATTGTTGAATATTTCCCTTGCCGACCCGGGAGAGTAGCCCTATATTCAACAAGCGTTGAAACGGAGTTGCCCTTGGTCCATCAGCTGAAATCGCCTCGGAGTCGCGGCCCCAAATCCATCAAGGTGGATCCCGAGCATATCCTCAAGGCGGCCCAGCGGGTCTTTGCCCGGGAGGGACTCCAGGGAGCCAGCATCCGAGCCATCGCCCGGGAGGCGGGCTGCGATCCGGCCCTCATCTACTACCACTTCGAGAACAAGGAGTCCGTCTTCACGACCCTGCTGGACCGCACCATCCCTCCCCTCGTGCAGGACCTGGAGCGCCTGGCCGATCCCATGGACCTCCGGCCCACCGCCGAGCGGTTTTGGGAAGCCCTGAGGGCCATCCATCGCCATGTGGGCGAGGATGCCGGGTTCCGGGCCGCGGTCCGGGGGGAGATCGCCCGGGGCACGGAAGGCGTCAAGGACACCATCGCCCATCGTGTCCTGCCTGTGTTCAAGGCGCTTTCCAGCCTGTTCCAGCAAGGCGTCCAGAGAGGCCACATCCGTCCGGAGTTCCCACAAGCGCTGGGCGTCTTTTTCTTTGCCCGGCTCTACATCGAGATCCTGGACATGGTCCCGATCATGGCTGAGCGGATCGCCAAGATCCCTGCCGAGCAGGCCCTGCCCGCGGCCGAGCGCTCCTGGTTCGAACTCTACTGGCGCGGCATCTCCACCCAACCCGAGGAGCCCCTTCCCTTCCTGAAGCCCCTGACGGAGCCCCACCCATGAACCGCAAGGTCCTCATTCCCGTGGCTGCGCTGGCCCTGGCCGCCGGCGCGGGCATCTTCACCACCTGCCGCCGGAACGCCGAGAGCGATGCGCTGCGGATCTCCGGCAACATCGAAGCCACCCAGGTGGATCTCAGCTTCCGCATTGCCGGGAAAGTCCTGGAACGCAAGGTGGACGAGGGCCAGGCCGTGAAGGAGGGCGACGTCATCGCCCGCCTGGACGCCAAGGACCTTGAGCAGACCTTGGCCATGCGTCAGGCCGACCAGGCTGTGGCCCAGTCCGTCCTGGCCGAGTTGCAGGCCGGCTCCCGCACGGAGGAGATCGGGGCTTCCCTGGCGGCGCTCGAGCAGGCCTCCGCGGACCTCAAACGCCTGGAGCCTGACGAGGCCCGGATCCGGGATCTGCATGAGAAGGGCATCGTCTCCGCCCGGGACTACGAAGCCTCCCGCGCCTCCCTGGAAGCCGCCCGCGCCAGGGTCCGGCAGGCGGAGCAGCAGTATGCCCTGGTCAAGAAGGGCCCGCGCCTCGAGGACATCGCCCAGGGCCGGGCCAAGAGCGAGCAGGCTGCCCAGGCCCTGGCCCTGGCCCGGACCCAGCTGGACTATGCCACCCTCGTGGCTCCCCTCAGCGGCGTCGTGCTGTCAAAGAATGTCGAGCCAAGGGAATACGTCGCACCGGGGACCTCCGTGGTCACCTTGGCGGACCTCTCCAACGTCTGGATGCGCGCCTACATTGAAGAGACGGATCTGGGTCGGGTGAAGGTGGGGCAGAAGGCCCTCCTCACCACCGACTCCTATCCAGGGAAGACGTACGAGGGTCGTGTCTCCTTCATCGCCTCCGAGGCGGAGTTCACCCCCAAGGCCGTCCAGACCCGGAAGGAGCGCGTGAAGCTCGTCTACCGCATCAAGATCGAGGTGCCCAACCCCGCCATGGAGCTCAAACCCGGCATGCCCGCGGACGCAGAGATCGTGACCGGAGAACGCTGATGGAGACGATCCGGACCGATGGCCTCACCCGGAGCTTCGGAGAGCTCACGGCCGTCGATCGGCTGACGCTCTCCGTGGATGAAGGAGAGATCTTCGGCCTGGTGGGTCCCGACGGCGCCGGCAAGACCACGACCATGCGCATGCTGACGGGCATCCTGCCGCCCTCCGCAGGGGATGCCTGGGTGGACGGCCTGCAGGTGTCGAAGGAGGCCGATCCCATCAAGGACCGTATCGGCTACATGAGCCAGCGGTTCGGGCTCTACCCCGACTTGACGGTCCTGGAGAACCTCGACTTCCATGCCGACCTGTACGATGTCCCGGAGCGTGTCCGGCCGGAGCGCATGGAGCGGCTGCTCGCCTTCAGCAACCTCACACCCTTCAAGCGCCGCCAGGCCGGCAACCTCTCCGGCGGCATGAAGCAGAAGTTGGGCCTTGCCTGCGCCCTGATCCATACGCCGAGGGTGCTGTTCCTGGACGAGCCCACCAATGGCGTCGACCCTGTCTCCCGCCGGGACTTCTGGCGCATCCTCTACCAGCTCCTGAAGGAACGCGTCACCATCTTCGTGTCCACCGCCTACCTGGACGAGGCGGAACGCTGCAACCGCATTGGCCTCATGCACCAGGGGAGGCTCCTGGCCTGCGACACCGTGGACGGCGTCAAAGGACTGATGAAGGGTGCGCTCCTGGAGGTCCGCTGCCTCGAGCTCCGCCGCGCCAGCACCGTGCTCCGGGAGGCGAAGATCGCCTCCGTGGCCCTCTTTGGGGACCGGCTCCACGCAACGGTGGAAGAGGTGGAGCAGGGCCGGGATCGGATCGAGGCGGCACTCCGGAGCGCAGGCCTCACCTACCAGGAAATCCATGCGATCGAACCCTCGCTCGAGGATGTCTTCACCTCATCCCTGCCGGGAGGCACCGCGTGAGCGAGCTCGCCGTCACCCTCCGGAACCTCGAGCGCCGCTTCGGGGACTTCATCGCCGTCAACCGAATCAGCCTGGAGGTCCGGAAAGGGGAAATCTTCGGCTTCCTCGGACCCAACGGCGCGGGCAAGTCCACCACCATCCGCATGCTGTGCGGTCTCCTGGAGCCCTCGGGCGGCCAGGGCACCGTGGCGGGTTTCGACATCCGCTCGGAGCGGGAGCAGATCAAGCGCAACATCGGCTACATGAGCCAGCGGTTCTCCTTGTATGACGACCTGACGGTGGAGGAGAACATCGACTTCTTCAGCGGCATCTATCTCCTTCCCAAGGAGAAGAAGCTCGCCCGCAAGGAATGGGTCATCGGGCTGGCGGGCCTTCAGGACCACCGCCGCTCCCGAACGGGCCTGCTGCCCGGAGGCTGGAAGCAACGGCTCTCCCTGGGCTGCGCCCTGCTCCACGAACCACCGGTGCTGTTCCTGGACGAACCCACCTCGGGCGTGGACCCCCTCAGCCGCCGGGCCTTCTGGGACTTGATCTACGAGATGGCGTCCCTGGGCGTCACCGTGTTCGTCACCACGCACTACATGGAAGAGGCCGAATACTGCGATCGGCTGGCCCTCATCTACCGGGGGGAGCTCGTGGCCATGGGTTCTCCGGCCGAGTTGAAGGAGGCGCACATGGAGGATCAGGTGCTGCTCCTGACCTGCGAGCGCCCCCAGGAGGCTCTCGCCGTGGCCACCGCCGTGGAGGGCGTCCGCGACGCGGCGCTCTTCGGCCGGGACATCCACCTCATGACCGAGGATGCCGAGCACCTGGAACCGACCCTTCGGCGAACCCTTGAGGAAGGTGGCTTCCCCGTCACGCGGATCGACCGCATCACGCCTTCCCTGGAAGACGTCTTCGTCTCGCTCATCGAAGCCCGGGACCGAACCGAGGGCGTTCAGAAGGAGTTCGTCCGATGAGCGCGTTGAGCCTGCGCCGCCTGAGGGCCGTGGCACGGAAGGAGACGCTCCATGTGCTCCGGGATCCCCGGGCCCTGGGCATCGCCATCGTGCTGCCCATGATCATGCTCATGATCTTCGGCTACGCCCTCACCTTGGATCTGGACCGCGTGCCGCTGGCGGTGTGGGACCAGAGCCGCACGCCCCAGAGCCGGGAGCTGGTGTCGCGCTTCGAGGGCTCCCGCTACTTCTCCATCGCGGAGACTTCCGGATCCCATGCGGACGTCGAGAACGCCCTGGATCACGGCCGAGTCCTGCTGGGCCTCGTGATCCCTCAGGATTTCGGGAAGAAGGTCGCCTCCGAGCGCAAGACCACCGTGCAGATCCTGGCCGATGGCAGCGATGCCAACACCGCCACCCTCGCCATGTCGTACGCGGAGTCCATCATCCGGACCTACTCCCAGGAGACGCTGGTGGAGAGGGCCCGGCGGATGACGGGAAAGGCCCCCGTGATTCCTCTGGAGCTGAGGGTGAGGGCCTGGTTCAACACGGACATGGAATCCCGGGTCTTCATCGTGCCGGGGCTGATCGCCGTGATCATGATGTTGATCTCCGCCCTGCTCACCTCCCTCACGGTGGCCCGGGAGTGGGAGACAGGCACCATGGAGCAGCTCATCTCGACCCCCCTCCGGGGCCCGGAGCTGATTCTCGGAAAGCTGGTTCCCTACTTCGCCATCGGCATGCTGGACATGCTGCTGTCGGTGCTGGCGGGCCGCTACCTGTTCAGCGTGCCCATCCGGGGCAGCGTGCTGCTGCTCTTTGGCGTCTCCGCCGTCTACCTGATCGGCGCCCTCTCCCTGGGCATCCTCATCTCCTGCCGGGCCAAGAACCAGCTTTTGGCCAGCCAGGCCGCCTTCGTGGCCACCTTCCTGCCGGCCTTCCTGCTCTCGGGCTTCATGTTCGACATCGGGAACATGCCCCGGGCCCTCCAGTTCATCACGTACCTCATCCCGGCCCGCTACTTCGTGACCTTCCTCAGGGGCCTCTACCTCAAGGGCTCGGGCCTCGCCCTGCTATGGCCCGAGTGCCTGCTCATGGCGGCCTTTGGCTTCCTCATGCTCGGCCTGGCCGTCCGCAGCTTCCACAAGCGCCTGGTGTGAACCATGTTCGAACGTCTCTACCACATGCTCGTCAAGGAGTTCATCCAGGTGCTCCGGAATCCCCGGATGCGCGCCGTGATCTTCGTGGTTCCCATCGTGCAGGTGCTCATCATCGGCTATGCCGTGAGCACGGATGTGCGCCACGTGCCCATGGCCGTCTACGACCTGGACGCCTCGCCCGCGAGCCGAGAGCTCGTGGCCCACTTCGAAGGCTCCGGCTACTTCGACGTGGTCCACTGGATCTCCAGGGAATCGGAAGTCCGGGAAACCCTGGATGCGGGCACGACGAAAGTGGTGCTGCGCCTGAACAGCGGCTTCGGCCAGGACCTCGAGGGGGGCCGCAGCGCCATGGCCCAGTTGCTGCTGGATGGCTCGGACTCCAACACGGGCAGCGTGGTCATGGGCTATGCCTCGCGCATCGTCGCGGACTTCAACCGCTCCGTCATGGCGGAACGCTTCTCCCGCGCCCTTGGCGTGACGCTGGAGGCGGAGCCCGTCGGCGTGGCCTCGCGCGCCTGGTTCAACGCGAACCTGGACAGCCGCAACTACTTCGTCCCCGGGGTTCTTGCCATGCTCGTGGCCGTGGTCTCCGTCATCCTCTCCAGCATGGCCATCGTGCGGGAACGGGAGATCGGCACCATGGAGCAGATCATGGTCACGCCCATTGGACGGCTGGAGTTCATCCTGGGCAAGACCATCCCCTTTGCCCTCATCGGGTTCGTGGACGTGATGCTCATCAGCCTCATCGCCGTGTTCTGGTTCCAGGTGCCCATGCTGGGCAACCCCCTCTTCCTCATCCTGGGCACCGGGCTCTACCTGCTCAGCACGCTGGGGGTCGGCCTCTTCATCTCCACGGTCAGCAGCACCCAGCAGCAGGCCATGATGACAGCCTTCTTCTTCATGCTGCCCGCCTTCATGCTGTCGGGATTCGTCTACCCCATCGCCAACATGCCCGAGCCCGTCCAGTGGTTCACGTACCTCAACCCCCTGCGCTACTACCTGGTCATCATCCGGGGCGTGTATCTCAAGGGGCTCGGCTTCCATGTCCTCTGGCCCCAGATGCTGGCCCTGGCGCTGCTGGGTGCTGGGATGCTGTCCCTGGCGGCGGGACGCTTCAAGAAGACCATGGCGTGAAGACGACGGCTCCACCGGCATCCTACTAGACTGGAATCCGGAGTCGTTCATGCCTGCCATGCCCCTATCCAGATACATTCGCGACGAGCGCCTGCAACCCCTGGCCGACAAGGTCCTGAAGGGGGAGCGGATGTCCTTCGAGGATGGGCTCCTGCTCTACGAGACCAGGGATCTCACCGGCATCGGGGCCATGGCTCATCATGTACGCACCCAGCGCCACGGTGCCAAGACCTACTATGTCCAGAGCCGACGCCTTTCGTACACCAACATCTGCCACACCCACTGCCAGTTCTGCGCCTTCCAGGCCAAGCCCGGGGATCCGCGAGCCTATGTGCTGTCCGCCGAGGACGTGCTGGCCGAGCTGGCGACGCCTGAGAACGCAGGTGTACGGGAACTGCACATGACCTCGGGACACAACCCGAAGCTGAAGATCGACTACTTCGAGGACCTCTTCCGGAAGATCAAGGGAGCCTTCCCGCGCATCCACCTGAAGGTTTTCACCATGATCGAGATGGACTACTACGCCCGCGTTTCGGGAATTTCCGTGGAGGAGTTCCTGGACCGCTGCGTGACCGCGGGCCTGGAGAGCTGTCCGGGGGGAGGCGCGGAGATCTTCGATGCCGAGATCCGCGAGAAGATCTGCATCGGCAAGAAGGATGCAGACACGTGGCTCCAGGTGGCGGAGATCTGCCACCGGCGCGGTGTCCCCACCAACTGCACCATGCTCTATGGCCACATCGAGGAGGCGCGGCACCGGGTGGACCACCTGCTGCGCCTGCGGGAGCTGCAGGACCGCACCGGGGGGTTCCTGGCCTACATCCCCCTGGCCTACCAGATCGAGGACAACGAGCTGAGCCGCACCTACGAGATCCATGAGACCACGGGCGCCCAGGACCTGCGGGAGGTGGCCGTGGCCCGGCTCCTGCTCGACAACATCCCTCACATCAAGGCGTACTGGGTGATGATCACCGAAGGTCTGGCCCAGATCGCCCAGAGCTACGGCGCCGACGACCTGGACGGCACGATCATCGAAGAGGAGATCGCGCACCTGGCGGGCGCCAAGACCCCGCAGCACCTCACCAAGGCCCACCTGGAGCGGCTCATCCGCGAAGCCGGATTCGAGCCCGTGGAGCGGGACAACCTCTACAACACTAGCTTTGAAGCAGAGCCCTGAGCCGGTCGGCGTTCCGGGTGTAGATCCGTACCTTCAGCGGCGCCTTCATGCCACGGTAGGCCCAGGCCCACTTCCGGAACACGGGCGGCTGTTCCAGCTCGAGCGTCACGAAGGGTAGCCCCAGCCAGGCTTGCCCCGTACCGATGGCCCCCTTCCAGTGGCCTCGGTCCACCACCATGAAAGGGGTCCCGAAGGTATGGACGATGAGCGCATCCTTCGTCAGGCTCACGGCGCAATCCATGAACTTCCACTGAAAGGGCCTCACCAGGCCAAGCTCGACGCCGCCTTCCTCGAAAATCGGCGTCGCCGCGGAGATGACCGTCTCGACCGGAAGCCGCCCGGACCGCCAGCGAACCACGGCCTGGATGATCGTGATCAGCAGGATGGCCACCGCGGGGATCAGCGGCAGGATGGCGGCCGGCTGGACGAAGCGGTAGCGGCTCTCCCCGGCGATGTGCTGGAGGGAACGGGCCAGCTCGGGACCGGGGCGAGACCCATCCGGAAGCTGCAGGGAAAGCAGCATCCGGTCGAAGACCTCCTTGTGGGGCGTGAACGGGTCCCGGGTGTCAAAGCCGATCCAGTGCCTGATCCCCTCCCGCTCGAAGAAGCCGATGAAGCGCACCTGCTTGCCCTGCTTGCGCAGGACATAGGCACCCTTGCCATGCAAGGGAACACCCTTGAAGAACCAGAGCGCGCCGCTGGCGGAGTAGGTGCTCGAGGCGGAAGGAAGGTCGCGCAGTCCGAACCAGCGGCTGCAGAGGCTCTCCCAGGTCGTGCCGTCCCCGGGCTCCGTGGCCAGGCGGAGGGTGCCCAGGCCACTTCCCCGGTATTCCTGCACCTCCCAGGCCTGATCCCGGTAGCTCTTCGGCGCCCCGAAGGCTTCCGGAATCTCGAGCGCCAGGGATCCCAAGCGGACGGTCTGCAGACGCTGCAGGCTCCGGCTGACGCGGAGGTGCAGTGAGAGGGCGATCCCCGACATCAGCAGCAGGAGGAACGTGAAGATCACGACCTGGAGCAGGGTCTGCCGCTTCATGGGCGCCTCCGGACTCGCCCATTCTGCATGGAATCGCCAGCACCCGCCAAGGCAGCCATACTGGATTCACGCCGGAGGACACATGCGACTGCAGGGGCGGAAGGTGGCCTTCCTGATCGAGGAAGGCTTCGAGGATCTGGAGTTCTGGGTGACGGTCATGCGGCTTCGCGAGGAGGGCGCCGCCGTCACGATCCTGGGTCCCAAGGGACACAAGGACTTCCGCGGAAAGAATGGCCTGGCCGCCGCCTCCGAAGCGGACATCGCCTCCGCCGACCCTGCCGCATTCGACGCCGTGGTCGTCCCCGGGGGCTGGGCTCCGGACAAGATGCGCCGGGATGCCAGCGTGAAGCGCTTCGTGAAGCGGATCCACGACGACGGCAAGATCGTGGGCCTGATCTGCCATGCCGGCCTCGTCGCCATCTCCGCCGGGATCGTCAGGGGGCGCAAGGCCACCGGAAGCCTGGGGATCATGGACGATCTGATCAACGCCGGCGCCACCTGGGTCGATGAAGCCGCGTTCCGCGATGGCAACCTGGTCTGGGGACGGGTGGTCGCGGACATCCCCGATTTCTGCCGGGAGCTCGTGGCTGCCATTGAGAAGCCCTGACCCCTTCCACGCGCTCCAGCCTGCAATCGGGAGGTGGGCTTCCATGGAATCCAAGGCCGAGATCCGCAAGCGGTTCAAGCAGCTCCGGAACGGGCTGCAGGCAGAGGATCGCTCCTCCTGGTCCACGCAGGTCTGCGCCCACCTCGCCGCGTTCTGCCTCAGCCGCCGCATCCGGCGCGTGGGAGTCTTCTGGCCGCTGGGATCGGAGATCGACCTGCGTCCCTTGGTCCAGGGACATCCCGAGTGGACGTTCGTCTTCCCCCGGGTGGCCTCCACCCACCCGCCCCGGCTCGTGTGGGGGCCGGAACCTCTGGAGCCTGGCCTCTTCGGACTCATGGAACCGGTTCACGCCCAGCACTTCACCCCGCCTGTGAAGTTGCTGGTGGTGCCGGGCCTCGCCTTCGATGACGAAGGCTTCCGCATCGGCTATGGCGGCGGCTTCTACGACGCGCTCCTCGAGCACCTGACGCCGGACATCATCACGCTGGGCGCAGCCTTCCAGTGCCAGCGGACCGACCGCATCCCCTATTCGCCCACGGACATGCCCGTACAGGGCGTGGTCACGGAACGCGGCCTGACCTGGTTCCACAAGCCCGGGCAGGACGAGGACCTTTAGCTCAGCTTCACGATGCTCGAGCCGTCCGGGTAGTCCTCGATGGCGGCTTCGCGCATCTTCTGGAGCACCTGCATGAGGTTGCGGATCCGTTCCACCATCTCCTCGACCTTGGCCAGCTTGACCTCTTCGGGGTACTTCCGCTGCAGCAGCTCGATCTGCATGGAGATGATGGCCAGGGGGTTGTTGATCTCGTGCTTCAGGCTCCCGGCCATCTTGCGGAAGGCTTCGAACCGCTCGGCCATCATCGCCTTCCGCTGCAGCTCATCATGTCCCTTGAGAACCTGCAGCCGGTGATGGAGGGTCTCCCACCGGAACTCTTCCGGCAGCCAGTCGTTGGCC
>CAYZND010000089.1:4465-11189 GCA_964479495.1 uncultured Mesoterricola sp. | reverse complement strand
CGAGCACCTTGTAGCGGCCGGCATCCAGCAGCACATCGAGCCGACCGTCCCGCTCGCCGACCACCCCGTCGGTCTCGGCCGGACCGATCATGCGGTCCACGATCTGGACCCGGGCGCCCTGCTTGCTGCCGACGAGGAGTGTGTAGCGGCCAGCCTTGGACACTTCGAGAATGGCTTCAGTGCGCCCCTGGGCCGGGAAGCGGCTCCGGTTCACGGACGCCGGGACCGCAGGCTGGCCCTGAACCGCAGGCTGGCTGATGGCCAGCACGCTCGTCAGCAGGAGCCCCATCACGACCGGAGCGGTCCGCAACAGCCCGAGGTGCCGAAGGGTCGAATGAGCTTCCATGGTGGATGCCCTCCCAGGAGGTGGGGGATGGATGAAGGGTGGAGCGGGTCTAGCCAAGGCACGGCGGGCGGCGCGTCATGGTTTCACCGTGACGCGGGTGAGCTCGCTGGAGAGGGGGGCGTACGGGAGGCGGATCTGGAAGGTGTGGGTGCCTTCCTGCATCTTCCAGCGCACGGTGTAGGGGTAGTCCACGACCTTGAAGGGCTTCCCGTCCACGTACCAGACAACCTGGGGGGCCGGGGGCGTGACCGAGGCTTCCAGGGGGATCGTCTGGAAGCTGGGCGGCGCCTCGGGATCCTTCATGAGGGTCCCGGCCCTTGGCCGGGTGACCGCCAGCTTGAAGGAGGTCGGGTTCAGCTCCGGAAGTTCCGGGGTCTCCAGCTCCGGTGGCAGGAGCTCCAGCCCTGATTCGCGGGCCCAGGTCGAGAACTGGGGGGGCAGCACGGTATAGGCCTTGGCCTGGATGAACTCCGGGGGGCAGTCCGGAGCCGCGAGCCTGCCGGTGCGGGTGTCGAGGCGGAGCTTGCGGTGGACGTTGCGCTCCAAGGCCGGCTCCGAGCCAGGCTTGAACCACTCCACAGCCACGGAAGGGCAGTCCTCCGAAGCCAGCTTCCCCGACAGCATGCAGATCCGCTTGGCCTCCCACCCATGGGGCGGCGGGAAGGGGTGCTCCTGAAGGCCCTGCATCTCCTCCGGATGGAGCTGCTCCAGGATGCCGTGCACCAGCTCCGCGGCCGAGCCGGCGCCGCTGGCCTTGTACATGGGAAAGTTCGCGGGATGCCCCATCCAGACGCCCACCAGGTACTTCTCCGAGAAGGCCACGCACCAGGCATCCCGGTAGCCCTGGGAGGTGCCGGTCTTCACCGCGACGGTGAAGGGGTATTCCAGCGACCCCATGCGCGGGAAGGATGGCATCCGGGCCATGGGGTCCGAGAGGAAGAGCGTGACCTGCCGGGCCGCATCCTCGGGGATGAGCTGCCTGGGAGGCGCGGAGGGTTCGTCGAACCAGCGCAGCTCGAAGGACTTCCCGTCGTTGGCCAGCACGCCGTAAGCCCGCACCAGATCGTGCAGCGTGACGTAGAGACCGCCGATGGCCAGCCCGGCCCCGTAGTAGTCGGGGTCCCGGTCCTCCTTCGAGAGCCCGAGCTCGCAAAGCTGGTGGTAGGCCTTCGCGATGCCCACGGATTCGAGCACCTGCACCGCCGGGATGTTCCGGCTGTTCGCCAGCGCGTTGCGGTAGAGGATGGGTCCCAGGAAGGCGTCGTCGTAGTTCCGTATGACATAGCCGCCCCCGCGTGCGTTGAGCGCCAGGCCTGCGTCCATCAGCAGGCTGGCCCCGGTGAACTTCCGCGTGGCAAGCCCCTGGGCGTAGATGAAGGGCTTCAAGGTGCTGCCCGAGGAGCGCGGGCGCTGGGCGAAGTCGATGGCCCCGGCGTTCATCGCATCGAAGTAGTCCTCGGAGCCCAGGTAGGCCAGGATCCGGCCCGTGCTCCGCTCGGCCACGATCACGGCCACGTTGCCCACCCCCTCGGGGCGGAACTTGACCATGGCCTCCCAGGCCTTGAGCTGCACCATGTCTTGCAGTTCCAGATCGAGGGTGGAGCGCACGAGGTAGCGGGAGGCATCGACCGGCCGCCGCTGCAGCACCTTCTCCATGGCCAGCGCCGCATGGAGGGCATTCCGCGGCCGCATCTCACGGGTGCTGATCTGCAGCTTCGGAAGGAGCTCCCGCGCCTCGGCATACTCCCCGTCCGTGATCCGTCCGATCGCCTTCAGGCGATCCAGCACATAGACCGCGCGCCGCTCGGCCTTCTGGCGCCCCCGGAGCTGAAGGAGGTTCATCCTCCCCGGCAGCTTGGGAAGACCCGCCAGCAGGGCGCACTCCGCCCAGGTCAGGTCCTCGAGGGGCTTGTTGAAAAAGCGCCGGGCGGCATAGACCATGCCGTGGTTCTGGTTGCCGTAGGGCGCGATGAGGAGGTAGTGGCGCAGAACCGTTTCATGGCCGTAGCGCTGGATGAGCCCCCGGGCGACCACGGCCTCGGACAGCTTGCGCCGGTAGCTCCGCAGCCCCGGATCCTGGAGCCGGGCCACTTGCATGGCGATGGTGGAGGCTCCCGAAACACGCCGTCGGCGGCTCGTGTTCTGCCAGACCGCCCGCACCACCGAACGCCAGTCCACGCCGCCATGTTCGTAGAACCGCGCATCCTCGGCCGCCAGCGTCGCTGCGACGACCTTGGGCGGGATGATGGAGGGCAGGGGCCAGAACCCCTTGCGGGTGTCGTCGGCATCGATCTCCGCAAGGAAGTTGCCCCGGACGTCCTCCAGGAGCAGGGTGGGGGGAGGCGTGACAAGCTCCACCTGCCGGTGGAGCGACAGGAAGAGGATGAACGCCATCCCGGCCAGAGCCAGGAACGCCAGACACGATCCCCGGATCCAACGAGGGCATCGTAGGAACACCTGGCCAACCCGCGCGAGCATGCCGATCCGAAAGGAGGACGTTGGGAAGATAGAAATAATTCGTTGGGGCATTGTAGCCAGAAACCAACCAGGGAAGCCCAGACTCTGTGAAGCGGAGAAACGCTCCCTGGGGCGATGGCGCACGGGTGCGGCCTTCCATTCCGGTGTGACTCGCTCCCTTGCCGGCTCCATCTACACTCGAGGCCTGGGTCGGCCGGGTGCTCGATCCCGGAGTGACTCATGCTCAAGCCACTGCTCGCCGCAACGATCCTGCTCGCAGGGTGTGTTTCCGGGAATGCTCAAGGCTCCAAGCCCTTCTCCAAGGTCAATGGGGTTCCCATCTTCAAAACCGGTGGCATCTTCATGCTCCGGGAGATGAAACGGGAAGGGCTGCCGGTCTATCTGGGCGCTGAGGGACCGGAGCTGGTCACCACGGAAGTCCTCCGGCAGGCCGCCGTGGCCAAGGGCATGGACAAGAGTCCCGAAGCCAAACAAGCCATCCAGCTGCGCGTGGAGGAGACCCTGGCCACCATCTGCCGGGGGCGCATCTCGGAACAGGCACCCGCGCCGACCCAGGAGGAGCTGGTCGAAGCCTGGGACTGGGTGGAGGCCCATGCCCTCACCCAGTACGAGCTCTACCGGATCTGGACCAAGGACCTGGACGAGGCCCTCCAGAGACGGAAGGCTCTGCTGGAAGGGAAGCCCTCTCCCACCCGCGGTTTAGGCGCCGAGCAGCCTTTCTGGGCCATCGTGGATGACGAGGACCTCGCCCCCAAGGAGCGGCTGTACCTGAAGCAGATGATCACGATCGGCAAGCGGAGTGTCTCGGAGCCCTACGCCGACGGAACCGGCTACACCCTGCTGGAGTTCACCACCCGCACGCGCAAGGTGGATCCCTTGCTCCGCACTCCCCTCGACGACTATGCCCTGGAGGAAGTCTCGAAGGAGGAGCCCGTCAGCTTCCAGCAGGAGTTCATACCGGTCTTCCATCTGAGGAAGGTGATGGAGCGCCTGCGGTCGGCCGCGAAGCAGCCGCCCATGCCCACTTCGGGCGGTCCCTGGCCCGTACCCGAGCGGAAAGCCCAGGAAGCCATCGACCAGCGCCTCCTGGCGGAGGAAGCACGGCGGCTCGGCCTCGACAGGGAGGACTGGGTCGTGGCAGGGCTGGCGGTGGTGCGGGCCCGGACCCTGGCTCGGGCCCACTTCGAACAGCAACTGACAGCCGATCCCATCACGGAAGCAGCCCTGCGCAAGGCCTTCGAACGGACCGAAGGGGCCCCGATGGCGTTCCTGGTCCAGAGCTACCAGTTCCGCACCGAGGCTGAAGCCAGTGCGGCCCTTGCGAGCCTGAAGAAGGCGCCCGAGGCGGGCTTGCCAGATGCCCAAGGCTCCCAGGTCTGGCTCAACCTGAAGGACCTGATGCCCGAGGCCGTGTCGGTCATCCGCAAGCTGGACCGAGATGCCTGGTGCGAAAAGCCCCTCATCGAACCCACCCTCAGGGCCTTCTTCATCCTCCGGTGGACCGACCTTCGACCGGCCACCGGCTTCGACAAGGCCCTGGAGGCACGCAGGGATGCCCTGCTCAGGGAACTCAAGCAGCAGCGGTGGGCTGCATTTGTGGACACCGCCCGGAAGGCGGCCAAGATCGAGCCACTGAACTAGGACAGGGCTCCGACCGTCCCAGGCGGTCGATCCAGGCGAGTCCAGGAGGACTTCTCCAGATCGCGATAAAAGCGGGCATTTCGCTTCTTTTCCAAGGAGCGGCGACATGCCGGCGCGGCATTGAAGTCGCGTTTTCAATCGGGTGGCTCTCGATTCCGATGAGGACCCTATGAGCGTCCGGCCTGTTCGGGTTCCTCAGGGGAATGGCGGAATACCATGCGAGTCTCCCACACCAGATGGTTCCTATTCTTCGACCCGATGACGCAATATGCCTGGCTCCAGCAACCGGTGGACCGTTTCCAGGTACCCCAGCCACCGCCTGGCCAAGGGGAGTGTGAAGGCAATCAGGGTAGGCCAGGGGATCAGATCCGCTTGAGGTGATGGTCATGTCCAAGAAACGCGTGCAGCCATTGCCACAAGACGGGTTTTTCGAAAACCTGTTCGAAAATGTGCCGGAAGCCATCGTGGTCACGGACAGCAGAGGTTTCGTCATCAGATCGAACCGCGAATTCCATCGGCTGTTTGGGTATACCGAAGACGAAATGCGGGGCCAATGCATCGATGATGTCCTGGCCACGGATGGACTGCGCCGGGAGGCCGAATCCATCACCGATGGCGTGGCCCACGGTGAGACGTTTTCCCTGGAGACCGTGAGAAGGCGCAAGGATGGCTCGCTGGTCGATGTCTCCCTTCTGGGCGTGCCGATCGTTACCCAATCCGATAATTTCGCCGTCTTCGGCATCTACCGTGACATCTCCGACCGCAAGCGTGCCGAAGAGACGGTGCAGAGAGAGACGGCCTACCTGGCGAACCTGGTCGAAACGGCGCAAGAGGGCATCGTGATGCTGGATGACATGGGCCGGATCACCCGCTTCAATTCGGAGTTCTGCCGGATGTTCGGGTATGACGCCTCCGAGGTTCTCGGCAAGCCCATCGACGACCTGATCATCCCCGACGAGTTCCAGGAGGAAGCCTTGCGGCTCACGGACCGCATTCTCAAAGGAAGCCGTTTCGTCCTCGAATCGATCCGCCGACGCAAGGACCGCTCCCTCATCCATGTCTCCATCATCGGCTCGCCCATTCTCATTTCTGGCCAGCAGGCCGGTGGGTACGTGATCTATCGGGACATCTCCGAGCGGAAGCTGGCGGAGCAGGACCTCTTGGAGAGTCAGCGCCAACTGCGGGAAGCCAACGCCCTCCTGGCCTCCTCGAACACGCAGCTGATGCAAGCCAAGAATATGGCGGAAGAGGCCAGCCGGGCCAAGAGCACCTTCCTGGCCAACATGAGCCATGAGTTGAGGTCTCCCCTCAATGCCATCCTGTTGTACAGCGAGCTCATGCTGGAGGAAGTGGCCGAACAAGGACTGAAGGAACTCCTGGGGGATCTCGGAAGAATCCAGTCCGCCGGCAAACATCTGCTCGGCCTCATCGACGACATCCTGGATCTCTCCAAGATCGAAGCGGGGCGCATGAACGTCTACATCGAGGAATGCCAGCTCCCGACCCTCATCGCGGGCATTACCGCCACGACCGACTCCCTGGTGTCCAAGAACCACAACCGGCTCGTGGTCGATGCCGATCCCTCCATTCTGTCCATCAAGACAGACATCAAGCTGCTCCGGCAGACCCTCTTCAACCTGCTCAGCAACGCCGCCAAGTTCACCCAAGATGGGACCATCACGCTGGCGGTCCACCCTGACTCCGAAGACGATCGCTACGTGTGCTTCACGGTGTCTGATACGGGGATCGGCATGACGTCCGAGCAGATGGCCTGCATCTTCCAGGAGTTCACGCAGGCGGATGGATCCACCACCCGGAAATACGGCGGCACGGGGCTTGGCCTCACCCTCTGTCGGAAGTTCCTGAATCTCTTGGGCGGTGAAATCCGTGTTTCCAGTACCCCAGGAAAGGGATCCACCTTCACGGTGCGCGTTCCCGGCTCGCATCCTTCGCTCGAAGGGTGACGCTTCCTTCAAAGGAGAAGGCCCACCCGTGCGCATCGACCGTTCGAGTCCAGCCGAGCTTCCTCCCGGCGTACATGAGAACGGAGCCGCTTGGCTCCGTTCATGATTGGTGGCTGGAGACAGACTCGAACTCAGCTGCGGGCTGGGCCCGGCGCTGATCCACACCAGCCCTCCACTGGAGGACTGGTGTGGGCGCCTATCGGCCCGCCCGTGCGCATCGACAGTTCGAGTCCGGCCGAACTTCCTCCCGGCGTACATGAGAACGGAGCCGCTTGGCTCCGTTCATGATTGGTGG
>CAYZND010000089.1:0-4365 GCA_964479495.1 uncultured Mesoterricola sp. | reverse complement strand
CTGGAGACAGACTCGAACTGTCGACCTAGGGATTATGAGACCCTCGCTCTAACCACCTGAGCTACCCAGCCGGGAACAGCCATTCTATCTCGATCCGGCTCCGAGGTCCACGCTGGTTTTTGAGCCATAGAGGGCCTGTTCGTAGAGGGCTTCGTACTGGTCGATGATGGGGCCCTCGGCGAAGGTGGTCAGGGCCCGCTCCTGGGCGGATTCGCCCATCGTGCGCCGCAACCGGCAGTCCCGGAGCAGGGTCAGCACGTCGTCGGCCATGGCATCCACATCCCCAAGGGGCTCCAGGTATCCGTCCACGCCGTGGCGGACCACCTCGGGCAGCCCACCCACGCGGCTGGCGATGACCGGCACCTTGTGTGCCATGGCCTCCAGGGCGGCCAGCCCGAAGCTCTCGGTGGCGGACGGGAGCAGGAACACGTCGGAACAGGCCAGCACCGTGTCGATGTCCAGCTGCTTGCCCGTGAAGCGGACGGCATCCGCGAGGCCGTGTTCCCGGCCGTAGGCTTCGGCTTCAGCCCGATCCGGGCCGTCCCCGACCATGACCAGTCGGGCCGGATGTTCCTTCCGGACCTTCTCGAAGACCTTCATCACGTCCAGCACGCGCTTGACGGGCCGGAAGTTGGAAATGTGGACCAGGATGGGCGAAGCACACGGAGCCAGCCAGGACCGGCAGTTGGGAATCTCGCCCTTGAATGGCGCGATGAAGTTGGGGATGACCTCGATGGGGCGGTCCACCTTGAAGGTGCGGTAGGTCTCGTCCTTCAGGTACTGGGAGACGGCCGTCACCGCGTCGCTGGCGCGGATGGCCAGCCTGACCATGGGGAGGTAGCTGGCGTCGGCCCCCACCACGGTGATGTCCGTGCCATGGAGGGTCGTCACCACCTTCAGCTTGCCGTCCAGGGCCATACGGGCCAGGAGGGCGGCCGAGGCATGGGGAATGGCATAGTGGGCATGCATGATCTCCAGCCCGGAGTGGCTGGCCACGTCGGCCATCTTCGAAGCCAGGGCGATGGAGAAGGGCTCGGCCTCGAAGAGAGGGTAGGGGGTGGCCGAGACCTCATGGAACGTGACGCGGTCCTCGAATCCCAGGAGCCGTGGGGGCACGGAGGGACTGAGCAGGTGGACCTCGTGCCCCCGCGCCGCAAGAGCTTTCCCCACTTCCGTCGCCACGACTCCGGAACCGCCAAAGGTGGAATAGCACGAGATGCCGATGCGCATGGCCGCCTCCCATGGTGCCGCTCGGGCCCAGGAACGTTTATCATGGGCAGAATCGAGGTTCCTGCCTATGCCGTTCGTGGTCGTGCTCATCAACTATCTGATCGAGCTGCTCATCATCCTGGTCGTCCTGTCCAGCGTCCTTTCCTGGTTCAGGCCCGATCCCCGCAACCCGTTCATGAAGATCATCAACGGGATCGTCGAGCCCCTCCTGCATCCCATCCGTGCCATCCTGCCCTCCGCAGGCGGTCTGGACTTCAGCCCGATGATCGCGATCCTGATCCTCTGGTTCCTTCAGAAGCTGCTGGCGGGCGGCATCGCCCCCTGAGGTGTCCATGAAATACACCCCCCTGGATATTCAGCGACGGGAATTCGAGAAGGCCTTCCGGGGCCTGAACGAGGCCGAGGTCCGAACCTTCCTCCATGAGCTGGCCTCGGAGTGGGAGGAGATCCTCCATGAGAACCAGAAGTTCCGGGACGAGATCGTGGATACCCGGGAGCGACTCCAGCAGTACCAGGACCAGGACCGCATCTTCCGGGAGACCCTGCTCCACGCCCAGAAGACCAAGGAGGAGCTGCTGGACGCCGCCAACCGGGAGAAGGCCCTGATCCTCAAGGAAGCTGATTTCAAGGCGGACGAGATCATCCGAGAAGCCCAGAACCGCGTGGCGGAGATGGAAGTCCAGATCCGCAATCTGAAGCTGGAGCGGGTCCGGTTCCTGCAGGAGATCGACACCCTGATGGCCCGCACCAAGCGCTTCCTGCAGGAGGAGGCCCCCGAGATCTTCCCGCCCGCCGAGAGCACCCGGAAGCTGGACGAGCGGGAGGCCGCGCGGCTGGATCAGCTCGGGAACCCGCCGGCCGTGCCGTCCCCGAGCTCCGGCTTTCCCCGCTTCCCTGGAGGCCTGGGCAGCGGCAAGTAGAGGGGTATGGGCATGAAGATCCCGTACTTCCACGTGGATGCCTTCGCCCGGGAGCCCTTCCGGGGCAATCCCGCGGGGGTCTGCCTGCTGGAACAGTGGCTCCCGGACGAGCTCATGCGCAAGATCGCCTTGGAGAACCGGCATTCGGAGACGGCGTTCGTGGTGGAGGCGTCCGGCACGTTCCACCTTCGGTGGTTCACACCGGTCAAGGAAGTCCAGCTCTGCGGCCACGCCACCCTGGCTGCCGCCTTCGTGGTCTTCGAAAGGCTGGGCTACACCGAACCCGTCCTCGGCTTCGAGACCGCCAGCGGTACGCTGAAAGTGGCACGGGATGGTTCACTCTTCGTGCTCGACTTGCCCGTGCGGCCCACGGATCCCTGCGAAACGTCGGAGACGCTGATCCGGGCGGTGGGACGCCACCCGGTCGAGACCCGCCGGGCCAGGGCCTACCTGGCGGTGCTGGCCTCGGAGACCGAGGTGAAGGAGCTCCAGCCGGACCTGAAGGCTGTGGAAGAGCTGGATGCCGCAGGCCTCATCGTCACGGCCCCGGGGGACGAGGTCGATTTCGTTTCCCGTTACTTTGCGCCGAAACTGGGTGTGCCAGAAGATCCCGTGACCGGATCTGCCCACTGCGCCCTGATCCCTTACTGGGCCCACCGGTTCGGACGGACGAAGCTCCAGGCGAGACAGCTCTCCGCCCGGGGCGGCGACCTGCGTTGCGAGCTATGGAAGGATCGAGTCAAGATCGGCGGATCCGCCGTGGGGTACCTGAGCGGCACGATCGAGGTGGATGCACATGGCTAGTGGAAACCTCTCCATCACCTGCAAACAGTGCGGGGGCCGCATCGCCTACGAGCCGGGTGTGCAGTCCCTGAAGTGCAGCCACTGCGGTGCCGTGAACCCCATCGAGGTGCGGGACGAAGCCATCGAAGAGCTCGACTTCGATCGGTTCCTGGCGGAACAGGCGAACCAGGAAGCGAAGCTCGAGGTGGTCACGGTGAAGTGCAGCGGCTGCGGCGCCTCGTCCACGCTGCCTCCCAACGTGGTCTCGGGCGCGTGTCCCTTCTGCGGCACCAACCTCGTGGTGAAGTCCGGCACCACGAGCACGCTCCTCAAGCCCAAGTCCCTGCTGCCCTTCGCCATCGACCAGAAGGCCGCGCTGCAGCGGCTCCAGGACTGGCTCAGCGGCCTCTGGTTCGCGCCCTTCGGCTTCAAGAAGGCCCAGAAGAGCGTGGACCGCTTCGCCGGCGTCTACATCCCCTACTGGACCTTCGACGCCCACACCGAGTCGGACTACTCCGGCGAACGGGGTGATGCTTACTACATCACCGAGTCCTACACGACCACCGAGAACGGCCGCACGGTGACCCGCACCCGGCAGGTGCGCCACATCCGCTGGTCCCCCGCCGCCGGGCACGTGGCCTTGGACTTCGACGACCTGCTGGTGCTGGCCAGCCACTCCCTGCCGGACAAGCACACGGCGGCCCTGGAGCCCTGGGACCTGGAGAACCTGACCCCCTTCGACGAGAAGTTCCTCGCGGGCTTCCGCACGGAGGCCTATCAGGTGACCCTGGAGCAGGGCTTCGACCAGGCACGAGCCGCCATGGAAACGCCCATCGCTCAGGCCGTGCGCCGGGACATCGGCGGCGACGAGCAGCGCATCCACGCCCTGGACACCCGCTACTCCGCCATCACCTTCAAGCACATCCTTCTGCCCATCTGGATCTCCGCCTTCCGCTACCAGGACAAGGTCTTCCGCTTCCTGATCAACGGCCGGACCGGCGAAGTGCAGGGCGAGCGCCCCTGGAGCGCGGTGAAGATCGCGCTGCTGGTGCTGGGGATCATGGGCGCCGGATTACTGGCCTGGGGGTTCGCGCGCTGAGCGGGGGACGCAGTAGGCCACACGAAATCAATCTCGTCACCTTGCCACGAAGATGGGTTATCCACGACGTCCCCGTGATCTCGGCTTTTCATCGCTGTGTATCGCTGTCCATCGCTGGCGAACAGTCTCTTTGCGAACCCGTTGCAATCAACAATAGCTTGTTGAATTACAGGGAACCCCGTCGAGTGGATAAGCAGAGGGGAAGTGGATCCGGGTGGAAGTCATCGCCAAGCAGAAGTTGGCCAGCGATGGGCGGCGATGAACAGCGATAAGGATTGATACCAACTTGCGATCGTTAGTTAACGATCTATCTTTTTCTCAGGACAGGAGGTT
>CAYZND010000088.1:10159-11281 GCA_964479495.1 uncultured Mesoterricola sp. | reverse complement strand
GGCGACGCCCTGCGGGACGCCCTCGATCCTCGCAAGGTCCTGCCGGAGGTGGAGCCATGACGACCCTCCTGGAGGTCCAGGACCTCACCATCTACTTCGGCCGGCGGAAGGTGGTCCACCGGGCGTCCTTCGCCATCGAAGCCGGTCAGAAGCTCGCCCTGGTGGGCGAGTCCGGCTCCGGAAAGACCGTCACCGCCCTGTCCACGCTGCGCCTGCTGGACGCGGCGCGGCTCGAGGGGAACGTACGCTTCGAGGGCCGCGACGTGCTCGCCATGAACGCAGCGGAGCTCCAGGCCCTGCGGGGCGGGGAGATCGCCGTCATCTTCCAGGAGCCCATGACGGCCTTGAATCCGGTCATGACCGTGGGCATGCAAATCGTTGAAGCGATCCGGCTCCATCGTGCTGCCTCACCGGCTCAGGCCCGGACCCAGGCCATCGAAGGCCTGCGTCGCGTGGGGGTGACGGAGCCTGAACGCCGCGTGGACAGCTACCCCCACCAGCTCTCCGGAGGGCAGCGCCAGCGGGCCATGATCGCCATGGCGCTCGCCTGCGAGCCCAAGCTGCTCATCGCCGATGAGCCCACCACGGCCCTGGACGTGAGCATCCGCCACCAGATCCTGGACCTGCTGGACGACCTGCGGCGGGAGCGGGGGCTCGCGGTGCTCATGATCACCCACGACCTGAACCTGGTGCGCCGCTTCGCGGACCGTGTGGTGGTCATGGAGCGGGGGGTGCTGGTGGAGCAGGGCCCCACGGCCGCAGTGATGGGCGCTCCGCAGCACGCCTATACGAAGAAGCTCATCGACAGCCGCGTGGAGCGGGAGGTGGGTGAGCCGGGACAGGGGCGCCTGCTGGAGGGGAGCGACCTGCGGGTGGACTACGCCATCCCGCGGCCGGGCATCCGGGGCTGGTTCACCAAGGGGCGCTTCACCGCCCTGCAGGGTGCCAGCTTCGAGCTGGCCCCGGGGGAGACCCTGGGGGTCATCGGGGAGTCCGGCTCCGGCAAGACCTCCCTGGCCCTGGCCCTGCTGGACCTGGTGACCTCCACCGGAAGCCTCGCGCTGGACGGCCGCTCCTGGGCCACCCTGGACCGGGAAGGGAAACGGCTGCTGCGTCGGGAGG
>CAYZND010000088.1:0-10149 GCA_964479495.1 uncultured Mesoterricola sp. | reverse complement strand
GGAGGTCCAGGTGGTCTTCCAGGACCCCTTCAGCTCCCTGTCGCCCCGTCTCACCCTCGAGGCCATCGTGGGCGAAGGGCTTGAGGTCCACGAACCGGGCCTGTCGAAGGAGGAACGGCGCCAGCGGGTGGTGGAGGCCCTGGAGGATGTCGGGCTCACGGAGGAAGGCGAGGTGGCGGGTCTGCTGGACCGCTACCCCCACGAGTTCTCCGGCGGCCAGCGCCAGCGCATCGCCGTGGCCCGGGCCCTCATCGTGAAGCCCAAGATCGTCGTGCTGGACGAGCCCACCAGCTCCCTGGACGTGACCATCCAGAAGCAGGTGCTCCAGCTCCTGGCCAAGCTCCAGAAGCGCTACGGCCTGGCCTACGTGCTGGTGACCCACGACATCGATGTGGTGCGCGCCATGGCGCACCGGGTGATGGTCCTGAAGGATGGAGTGGTGGTGGAGGCGGGACCCCTCGATCAGGTCTTCGACAACCCGCAGTCCGCCTACACGAGGGAGCTGATGCTGGCCTGAGCGAGCATTGGAAGCTGCTTTCCCAAAGGCCCGCCCGAGACCGGGTTTCAGTTCCTTACTGTGTGGGCGGCACGAAGGCACCCGTGCCCGTGGGCAGCCCCTTGGCGCTCCAGGCCAGGATGCCCCCCTCCAGGTCCGTCACGTCCTGGAAGCCATGCTTCTTGAGCAGCTCCGCGGCCACCAGGCTGCGGTTGCCGGAGCGGCAGTAGACAAGGATGGGCTTGCCCTTATGGGGCTCCAGCTCCTTCAACCGGCTTTCAAGCTCCTGGACCGGGATGAGGGCATCCGTGCCCGGGATGTTCCGATCCCGGTGCTCGGCTTCGGTGCGGACATCCAGGAGCAGGACCTCCGGTTTCTGGAGCAGGGCCTGGGCCTGGTCGGGACCCACCCGGGGGACACTTCCCGCCGAGCCTCCGCAGGACACCACCAGGGAGAGCAGGAGAACATAGACTAAGCGGATCACGGGAACCTCCCGCTGCCTTGGATGCCGAAGCTCAAAGGAATACCTGCTCCTTGGCGGCCTTGAGGATGGCGAGGACCGCCGGATGGGCCAGCCGCCGGTCCGCGGAGACCGCGTAGATGCGCTCCTTCAGGCCCTCCAGGGGGCCGAGGCGGCGGACGCCATGGAGTCGCACCACCTCGTCGGCAATGGCTGCGGGGGCTGCGAAGAAGCCCAGGCCTTCCGCCCCGAAGGTCTTCAGCAGGGCGCTGTCGTCGAAGTCGCCGGCGACGACGGGTCGCATACCGTGGCGCTCGAGCCAGGCATCCAGGCTGCGGCGCAGGGCATGGCCCTCCGAAGGGAGGAGGATGGGGGCGCCGTTCAGGGCTTCCGGGAAGGGGCCTGGATGGCGGACCAGCAGGTTCGGTGCCCCGAACAGGTCCACGCCGCACTCGCCCAGGAGGTGGTTGAAGGCCCGGGGGCCCGCCTGGGGCGAGCAGGGGACATCCGAGAGCACGATGTCCACTTCGTGGGTCTGGAGGGCCTGGAGGAGCCGGGGCAGATCGTCCTCCCGGCACGTCAGGCGCAGGGGCTCCGGGAGCTCCAGGGCCGGGCGCAGCAGACGGTGCACCATCAGCTTGGGCAGGACGTCGGAGATGCCCACCACCAGCCGGAGGGCCCGGCCCGTGGGGCGTCCCTTCAGCGCCTGCTGGAACTCCTGGCCCAGGGCGAAGATCTCGTCCGCGTAACGGAAGGCCAGTTTGCCTGCCTCTGTGAGCCGCAGGCCCCGGCCGGCCTTCTCGAAGAGCCGCTCGCCCAGACTCTCCTCCAGGGCGCGGATCTGGGTGCTGAGGGCGGGCTGGGACAGGTTCAGGGCCTTGGAGGCCGCCGTGACGGAGCCCTCCCGGCCGGCGGTCCAGAAGTAGAGCAGGTGGTGGTAGTTGAGCCATTCCATGGCGAGAGCATACATCCATAAAATGAATGAAATACTTAAAAACAATCGATAAAACCAATTCAACTTTCCTCTCATCCCACTTGGTGCGCAGGTGCGCATGGAGTGGATCATGAGAATCCTTCTGAAGTCCCTGGGATTCAGCGCCGGGGAGACCTTCCGGCAGCATGTGACCCGGCGGCTCCAGGCCACGCTCTCCCACTGGACCGATCGGCTGGGGCAGGTCGTCGTCCGCCTCGTGGATGCCAACGGCACCCGGGGGGGCCTGGACAAGACCTGCTCCATCCAGCTCCAGGTCCTCCGCGGCGAGCCCGTGGTGGTGACCGCCGTCTCCTCGGACTACTACTCCGCGGTGGACCTGGCCATCCGTCGCGCCGGCCGCGCCGCGTCCCGCACCTTTGACCGTCGTCCCTACTGAAAGGCACCAACCATGAACCGCCTAAAAACCGTCCTTCTCCTTTCCCTGGCCACGGGGCTCCTCCTGGCCGCCGGCGCCGCCCTGGGGCGGGGCTGGCTCATCGGGGCCACGGTCCTGGCCTTTGGCATGAACCTGGGGGCGTATTTCTGGAGCCACAAGCTGGTGCTGCGCCTCCAGCAGGCCCGGGAGCTTTCTGAAAGCGTGGCACCCCAGCTGCACTCGGATGTCACCGAGCTCGCCTTCAAGGCCGGCCTGCCCAAGCCGAAGATCTACCTGATCCCCGATGACGCGCTGAACGCCTTCGCCACGGGCCGCAATCCCGAGCATGGCGTGGTGGCCTTCACGGAGGGCATCCTGCACCGCCTTTCCCGGCGGGAGCTGCGGGGCGTCATCGCCCACGAGCTGAGCCACATCAAGCACCGCGACATCCTGGTGGCCACCGTGGCGGCGGGCTTGGCGGGCGCTGTGAGCCTCCTGGCCAACGTCTTCCAGTGGGGCGCCCTGCTGGGCATGGGCAGCCAGGACGAGGAAGGCCAGAGCCCCTGGGCGGGCCTCGTGTTCGCCCTGCTGGCTCCCATCGGGGCCGCCCTCATCCAGATGGGCATCTCCCGGTCCCGGGAGTTCATGGCCGACGAGGGTGCTGCGCGCCTCACGAGCGATCCAGAGGGTCTGGCCCTTGCCCTGGAGCGGCTCTCCCACGCCAACGAGGTCATCGAGCCCGGCCCCACCGCCCAGCCCGCCTCCGCCAGCCTGATGATCGCGTCCCCCTTCTCGGGCGGAGGTCTCATGTCCTGGTTCAGCACCCACCCGCCGGTCTCCGCGCGCGTCAAGCGCCTGCGGGCCATGAATCCCTGGGACCTGCGCCTGGCTTCGTAACACGAAACCGTGAAGGGCGCGGATAGGCTCCGCGCCCTTCGTCTATGCTTCATCGGTCTTTCCCCCTGCTGTGTGCTTGAAAGGAACTCCATGGAAACCATCGGCAATCCCTGGATGTGGGCCGGCTTCCTGGCCTTCGTGCTGGCCATGCTGGCCCTCGATCTCGGCGTCTTCCACCGCCAGGCCCACAAGGTCTCCCTAAAGGAGGCCGCGGTGTGGAGCGTCGTGTGGGTGGCCTGCGCCCTGGCGTTCAACGCCCTCCTCTGGCAGGGCTACGGCTCCCAGAAGGGGCTGGAGTTCCTCACCGGCTACCTCATCGAGAAGGCCCTCAGCGTGGACAACATCTTTGTGTTTGTGCTGATCTTCAGCGCCTTTTCCGTGCCGGATGCCTACCAGCACCGGGTGCTCTTCTGGGGCATCCTGGGCGCGCTGATCATGCGGGCGATCTTCGTGGGCCTCGGCGCGGCGCTGCTGGCCAAGTTCCACTGGGTGCTCTACCTCTTCGGCGCCTTCCTGCTCATCACCGGCGTGAAGATGCTCATCTTCCGCGATGCGGAGTTCGATCCTAGGTCCAACCCCGTCTTCAAGCTCTTCAAGCGTCTGGTCCCGGCGGTGGACACCTACCACGGCCCGGCCTTCACCGTGGTCCAGAACGGCAAGCGCTACGCGACGCCCCTGCTCCTGGTGCTGGTGGCGGTGGAGCTGACGGACGTGGTCTTCGCGGTGGACAGCGTGCCCGCCATCTTCGCCATCACGTCGGACCCCTTCATCGTCTTCACGAGCAACATCTTCGCCATCCTCGGATTGCGGAGCCTCTACTTCCTGCTGGCAGGGGTCGTGGGCCAGTTCCACCTGCTGAAGGTGGGCCTCAGCCTGGTGCTCGTCTTCGTGGGCCTGAAGATGCTGGCGGTGGATCTCTACAAGATCCCCGTCCTCTGGAGCCTGACGGTCATCGCCCTGCTGGTGGGCGGTTCCATTGCCGCGAGCCTGCTCTGGCCCAAGCGAACGGAGACGATCTGAGCTCGCCTTCGGTCGTGCCTGGCGAGGCGCTCGGCACGGCTGCAAGATGTCTTCGGAGTCCACTTGCCCAAGCGGGTCCGGATTCATGGGGGAATGCGAAAAGAGTGTTTGTCGTATTCAATCATTGAATACACAATAATTGAATATGCCGCGTACCGCTTCTCCCCTCACGATCGAGCTGACCCTGCTGGGCCTTCTCCGGAAGTCACCGGCGCATGGCTACGACCTGTACAAGGCTGTGTGCGATCTCGATGGCTTTGGCCTTATCTGGAAGGTCAAGCAAAGCAACCTGTATGCCCTGCTTCTCAAGCTCGAAGCCAAGGGGCTGCTGATCAGCAGCGTGGTGCCCGGGGAGACGCACCCTTCCCGGCGCGAGTTCGCGATCTCCCAGGCTGGGCAGGATGCCTTCCTCGCGTGGATGCAGAGCCCCGTGGACAGCATCCGGAACATGCGCCAGGACTTCTTCGCTCGCCTCTATTTCGCCCGTGAGGCGGGTTCGGATCAGGCCCTTCGGCTGATCCAGAAGCAGCGCGAGGCCTGCCTCGCATGGAAGCGGTCCATCGAGTCGAAACTCGCGGAGAAAGGGGCGGGGGGGACCTACGCTCGCATCGTCCTCTCCCACCGGCTGCACATCGTGCAGGCCACCCTGACCTGGATGAGCGACTACGAAACCCGGTACGCCTGAATCCGGGAGCACCCGCGACCCACTGAAAGGAAACACCATGTCCAACGACTACCGGCCCATGTGGAAGGACCTCGGTCTGAACCTGGAGAACCACGATGCCCTGATGGGTGTCCTGGGCAAGGTCTACGCCGACCTCTTCCTGTCCCAGATGAACCGCCCGGCCAAGACCGCCTATCTGGACTTCGTGATGTCCGAAGTCCATGGCCTGCGCATCCAGGAGCTGGTGGAAGGAAGGAAGAAGGGGCGAAAGGTGATCGGAACCTATTGCACCTTCGTGCCGGAGGAGTTGGTGCTGGCGGTGGATGGCGTGATGGTGGGCCTCTGCGCGGGTGCTGACTTCGCCACGGAAGAGGTGGAGAAGCTCCTTCCCCGCAACCTGTGCGCCCTCATCAAGTCCACCTTCGGCTTCAAGCTGGGAGGCGTGTGTCCCTACCTCGAAAGCGCGGACATGGTGGTGGGCGAGAACACCTGCGACGGCAAGAAGAAGGCCTGGGAGGTGTTCGGCGGCCTCGTGGACAACCTGTATGTCATGGACCTGCCCCAGATGAAGAACGCTGGCGCCAAGGGCCTGCTGCGTTCCGAATACCTGCGCTTCAAGGCAGAGCTGGATAAGCTCACGGGCAAGACCATCACCGTGGAGTCCCTCGCCAAGGCCATCGACACCGTGAACGCAAAGCGCCAGGCCATCTACCGTCTGTCGGCCCTGCGTGCCGCCGATCCCGCGCCCATCTCAGGCCTCGACAGCCTGCTGATCAACCAGATCTTCTTCTACGAGGATCCCGTGCGCTTCACCGCTCAGATCCACGAGCTCTGCGACGAACTGGAAGCTCGCGTGAAGAGCCACGTTGGCGTGAAGGACAAGGGCACCGCCCGGATCCTGGTCTCCGGCTGCCCCATGGCCGTACCCAACTGGAAGATCCCCGCCCTGGTGGAAGGCGCCAACGCCATCATCGTGGGCGAAGAATCCTGCGTGGGGGAGCGGGGCACCCGCAACCTCGTGAGTCGGGAAGGCACGACCGTGGAGGCCCTGGTGGACAACCTGGTGGACCGCTACCTCCAGATCGACTGCGCCATCTACACGCCCAACCAGGACCGCCTCGCCCACATCCAGGAGATGGTGAAGACCTACCAAGCCGACGGTGTGATCCTCTACGGCCTGCAGTTCTGCACCCCCTACCTGGTGGAAGCCATGGGCATCGAAGGGGTGCTCGAGAAGGCCGGCATTCCCGCCATCCGCATCGAGACCGACTACAGCCAGGAGGACGTGGGCCAGCTCAAGACCCGCATCCAGGCGTTCATCGAGCGCATCAGCGAGTAGCCAAGCTTGGCGCGAGGCAGGCAAGCCTCCAGGAGTTCATAAAATGACGGTTTCCGCTGGACTGGACCTGGGTTCCACCACCCTCAAGCTGGTGCTCATGGAGGAGGGCCAGATCCTCCGGCGGGAGCTGGAGAGGTCAGTCTCGCATCCCCACGACACGGCTCGCCGCCTCCTGACGCTCGTCCCAAGCGGTTGCCGGATCCTGGCGACAGGCTATGGCCGCGACTTGATGGAAGTGGAGCACCAGATTCCCACCATCACCGAGATCAAGGCCCACGCGGTGGGAGCGCGCTTCCTGGCTCCGGACTGCTCCGCCGTGATCGACATCGGCGGGCAGGATGTGAAGGCGATCCGGCTGGACGGAACAGGCCGGGTGAGCAAGTTCGAGATGAACGAACGCTGCGCCGCAGGCACGGGGATGTTCCTCGAAGTCATGGCCCGCCGCCTGGGCTATCCGCTGGACGCGTTCAAGAACGCCGCCCTGGAGGGTTCCGATCACCTGACCATCAACGCCTTGTGCACGGTCTTCGCCGAATCCGAGGTGGTGGGGCTGTTGAACCGGGGGCAGGCGCGAGAGGACATCGCCCGCGCGCTGCACCGCAGCATCGCCAAGCGCATCACCGCCATGTGCGGACGTCTCGGTCTGGGCCCGGCGGATCGCGGTCTGGTCACGGGAGGCGGTGCGCACAACGGCTGCCTCGTCGCCTTCCTGCAGTCCCTTCTGGGATGTCCTCTCGAACCCTCCGACTCATCCCAGTTCGCGGGGGCCATAGGTTGTGCCCTGATCACGGCGAGTGCAGGAAACCGGTTGGCCTCCGCCTGAAACCCATGGGCCGAGCGAATGATGGAAAACGGAACACGGGTTCTGCGCGTCCCGTAGCCTTCCCTTCAGCCTCACGACCACCAGACCGCTACGAGCCCCAGGGCGCCGATCACCAGCACCGCCGAGAACACGAGGATGATCCGGCGCCCGAAGGCCCAGCCCCCGGCGAAGGCGGTCATGCCCGCCTTCACCAGGGTGTTGGAGGCCACGCCGAGGAGGATGGTGGTAACGGCCACGGGATGCGCGATGCTGCCGGTCTGGGCCAGCCGGGCCATGGAGAGGGTGATGGCGTCCACATCCGTGGTGCCCGCCAGCACACCCATGAGGTACGTGGCCCCGGTGCCGAAATAGGTGGTGGCCGCCTTGGCTGCCAGGAGCACCAGGGCGAAGAAGGCCGCGAACTTGAAGGCGGAGCCCAGCTCGAAGGGGTTGCGGAACTGGATCTCTCCCGCTTCTGAGGACTCCTTGGCCTTGGAGTGCCGCCAGAGCAGGAGGCTCGCCACGAAGCCGCCCCCGGCCATGACGCAGAGGGGGACCGCCAGGGCGGGTGCCAGGGACGGGGCCAGGATCGCCACCGTGACCAGCACCCGGAGGAACATGATCGAAGAGGCCAGGACGATGGCCATGGCGAAGGAGTCCACCAGCCGCGGCTCCTCCTTGGCCCGTCCGGACTGCGACAGGGTCACGGCGGTGGACGAGGCCAGGCCGCCCAGGATGCCCGTGAGGCCGAGGCCCCGCTGGGTGCCCAGGGCCCGGATGGCCACGTAGCCCGTGAAGCTGATGCCCGCGATGAGCACCACCATCAGCCCGATCTTGTAGGGGTTCAACACCTCCAGGGGGCCCATGGTGCGGTTGGGCAGCTGGGGCAGCACCACCAGCGCCACCAGCAGGAACTTCAGGGTGGCGAACACGTCGTCCTTGGACGCCTTGCGCACCAGGGCGTGCAGGCGTGGCTTCACGGAGAGCAGGAGGGTGGCCACCACGGAGACGGAGGACACCACCACGAGCTTCTGCTCCGTGGGCAGCATGGTGTCTCCGGCGGCGGAAAAGGCGCCCAGGAGGAAGGTGAGCAGGACCGCCACCTCGGAGGTGAGTCCCCGGGAGCCCGTGGTGCGCAGGTCGTGGGCATAGGAGAGGGCCAGGAAGGCCAGGAAGCCCCCCAGGATCACCAGCAGGATCGCCGGCCCCGTCTGCCGCGCCAGCAGCATGGCGCAGGCGCCCACCAGGGCCACCAGCGGGTGTGTGCGGGCCCCGCCCAGGATCTCGGCCCGGGCGCTGCCGTCATTCTCGGCGCTCTGCTGCCGCTCCAGGCCGATGAGCAAGCCCGCAAACAAGGCCAGGAGGAGGGAGAGGAAGGGCTCGTGCTGGGTCATGGGGATTCCCGAGGTGGACCAGTGTCGTGCGGTTGCCGAAGGGGATGACCTGTCGGATTGCATCGGGGCCGAGGATCGCCGACCATCAAGGCGGCCCGTGCTTCCGGGAGGTCCTTGTGCCCTTTGCCATCCTCGTCGCTGATCCCTTCGCGGGTACCTTGGCTCTCCTGGCGTTGGTCTGGGTGGCGGCCAAGGTGGGGGGCGAGGCGGCGTTGCGCCTGAAGCTCCCGGCCGTGGCCGGTGAGCTATGCGCGGGCCTGGCCATGGCCGCGCTGCACCGGTACGTGCCGGGCTTCCCGGATCTGGCCGCCTCCCAGGCTGCGGATGTGCTGGCCAACCTGGGCGTCATCGTGCTGATGTTCGCGGTGGGGCTCGAATCCACGGTGCCCCAGATGATGAGCGTGGGGCTGCCTTCCCTGCGAGTGGCGGTCATCGGAGTGGTGGTGCCCATGGCCATGGGCTTGTTCGGTGCCTGGCTGCTCCTGCCCTCCGGCACCTCCTTCGTCGTGGACCTCTTCATCGGCGCCTGCCTGTGCGCCACCTCCATCGGCATCAGCGCCCAGGTCCTGCGGGAGCAGGGCGCGGCCTCCTCCGACGAAGGCCGGGTCATCGTCGGCGCCGCGGTCATCGACGACGTGCTGGGGCTGCTGGTGCTCGTGGCGGTCAGCGGCACGGTCACTGCGCTGTCCGCGGGCACGAGCCTGCCCTGGGGCAGTCTGGCCCGCACCCTGGGACTGGCCTTTCTCTTCCTGCTGCTGGCGCTGACCGTGGGTCGCTTCGCCACGCCGCACCTGTTCCGTCTGGCCAACCGCTTCCGGGGCGAGCAGCTGCTGCTGCCCCTGGGGCTCGGCTTCGCCTTCCTGCTGGCTTGGCTGGGGAACCTGGCCGGCCTGGCGACCATCGTGGGGGCCTACGCCGCCGGCCTGATCCTGGAGCCCACCCATGTGCACCTCCTCGAGCAGCGGGAGTCCCACAAGCTGGAGGACCTCGTCCATCCCCTGGTGACCACCCTGGCGCCGATCTTCTTCGTGCTGATGGGGGCCAAGGTGGATCCCACCACCCTGGTGGCTCCGGGCACCCTGCTCTTCGCCTCGGTGCTGGCCCTCCTGGGGGTGCTCGGCAAGTACGTCTCCGGCTACGGAGCCGGGAAGGGGCTTCGGATCGCCGTGGTGGGCTGGGGCATGGTGCCCCGGGGCGAGGTGGGCCTCATCTTCGTGGCGGCGGGGAGCGCCCTGGTGCTGGACGGCCGCCCACTCCTTTCGCCGGAACTCCAGGCGGGCATCGTGGGTGCGCTGCTGCTCACGACCATCGCCGGGCCCATGGGACTCGGATGGGTCCTGCGCCGGGCGGCATCTCAGTCTTAGAATGGGGTCATCACGAAAAGGAGCGCGCCTTGCCCGTCAAGCCCACCACCAAGGAAGAAGAGTTCTTTGCGAAGCAGGAGTTCGAGCGGCGCAAGAAGGCCGCCCAGGACCGGGAGCACCAGCTGGCCCAGCAGGAGCTGGCCCGGCGGAAGGAACTGCACTGGATGTGCTGTCCCAAGGACGGCATGGAGCTGGTGGAAGTGGAGTTCCGGGGTGTGAAGATCGATCAGTGCAGCCACTGCGGCGGTGTGTTCCTGGATGCGGGCGAGCTGGATGAGCTGGCGAAAGCGGAGAAGGGCGGCTTCCTGAGCGGCCTGGGCTCCTTCTTCAAGGGCTGATCCCTGCCCATGCCCACCCTCGGGAG
>CAYZND010000087.1:0-11350 GCA_964479495.1 uncultured Mesoterricola sp. | reverse complement strand
GACGTAGGCCAAACCGGAGCAGGTCACCAGGAGCCCTGCGGCAAGCCAGAATCGGCGGCTGCGGTGTTTCCTGGCTCCGGGGAACTCCTGGATGAGCGTCTCGAAGCGTATCCGGAGGTCCGGTTCTTCCGCCTCGGTGAGGCTGCGCAGGAGGTCCAGCTTGCGCGCCATGGCTTCGGATTCCGGTTCCGGGTTCCCGCGGAGCAATCCATCGAGCAGCAGGCGCGCGAGGGCCTGGATTCCGTTCCGCTCCGCGGCCTGGAATCCGATGCCATCGGGGCCGTCGATCCGTTTCAGGGCGTACGCGAAGAGCTTGGCGCCCACCTCCCGGTGCAGGAAGACCGAGGTCTCGTCCAGGGTCAGGAGGGAAAAGCCCCGGGAATGGATCACGTCCAGGCCTTCCAGCACTTCGCTTCCGATCGCCAGCGCCTCGGCCCAGGCCAGGGGACCGGACTTGAGCCGCTTGCGCAGGGACTGCCCCTCCAGCCATTCCGCGATCTGGAAGGCGCAGGAGGCGTCGTGGCCGAAGTCATGGATGTTCATCAACCGGGGGTGGTGGAGCGTCGCCCGGATGCGGGCTTCCTGCTCGAAGATCAGGAGCTTGTCGGGTTCCTGCAGGTTCCGGATCTCCAGCACCGTGATGGCAATATCGCGCCCCAGACGCAGATCCAGGCCCTTGTAGACCTCCAGCGTCCCATCGCTGCCGACGAAGTCGCGGATCTCATAGCGCTGCCCGAGAACGGTCCCTGATGTAAGAGTCATCACATGTCCTGGACTGAGTGTAAGGACTTGGAAATTGGTTAGAGGAATCTTTTTTAACAAATTTCCAAGGGCGCCATTGGCAGTAGGATTAGTTGACTAAAGGAGTCGGGTATGACCTCTGCGCAGGCCAATCGCTTGATCGAGAGCACGAGCCCTTACCTGCTCCAGCACGCTCGCAACCCGGTGGACTGGTTCCCCTGGGGGGATGAGGCCTTCCGGAAGGCCCGGGAAGAGGACAAGCCCATCTTCCTCAGCGTGGGCTATTCGGCTTGCCACTGGTGCCATGTGATGGAGGAGGAGAGCTTTGAGAACCTCGAGGTGGCGGAGGTGCTGAACCGCCACTTCGTCCCCGTCAAGGTGGACCGGGAGGAGCGGCCGGACCTCGACGATCTCTACATGGGCGCGGTGCATGCGATCGCCGGCCGGGGTGGGTGGCCCATGAGCGTCTGGCTCACGCCGGAGCTGCAGCCATTCTACGGAGGCACCTACTTCCCCCGGGAGGCCCGGTTCGGGTTTCCGGGCTTCCTCCAGATCCTGGAGAGCATTGCGGAAGCCTGGCGGGAGAAGCGTGCCTCGATCACGGAGGATTCCCATCGCCTCACGGAGGCCTTGAAGCGCCAAGCCCGCCCAGAGGCGGGTTCCAGCCTTCCGGGCGAGCGCGTCTTTGATGACGTGCTGGGCCAGCTTCGCCGCACGTTCGATCCCGAGTGGGGAGGCTTCGGCGGCGCCCCCAAGTTCCCGCCCTTCCTGTCCGTGGACCTGATCTTCCGGCACGGGAGCCAGAGCGACCGGAAGATGGCCCTGCGGACCCTGGACGCCATGGCCGAAGGTGGCATCTACGACCACCTCGGCGGCGGGTTCTCCCGCTACAGCGTGGATGGGCGGTGGCTGGTGCCCCACTTCGAGAAGATGCTCTATGACAATGCCCAGCTGACCTGCACCTACCTTTCGGCCTTCCGGGCCACGGGGCATGAACCCTATGCGCAGGTCGCCCGGGAGACCCTGGACTACCTGCTCCGCGACATGCGGGATCGGGCTGGAGGCTTCCACTCCAGCGAGGACGCGGACAGCGAGGGCGAGGAAGGCCGCTTCTATGTGTTCACGCCGGACGAGATCGAGGAGATCCTCGGGCCGCAGGATGGCGCCCGTTTCTGCCGGGCCTACGGGATCACGGCGGAGGGTTGTTTCGAAGGGGGACGAAGCGTGCTCCACCGGTTCGATGCACCCGAAGACCTCCACGCGGACACCGACCTCGGCCGGCTCCGGGAGCAGGTCGCACGTGCGCGGGCCAAGCGGGTCCGCCCGCACAAGGACGACAAGGTGCTGGCCGCCTGGAATGGGCTGGCGCTATCGGCCCTGGCGATGGGTCATCAAGTGCTGGGAGATCCCCGGTACCGGGAGGCCGGGATCGCATGCGCGGCGTTCCTGGAGCGCGAGATGTATCGGGACGGCGTGCTTCTGCGCGCCTGGCGCCAAGGGGTGGGACATACGCCGGGATTCCTGGAGGACTACGCTTCGGTGGCCCTGGGGCTCGTGGATCTCTACGAGTCCACCTTCGAGGTCCGCTGGCTCGCGTGGGCGGAGGTGCTGGCCGATCACCTGCGCGCGCGCTTTGAAGACACGGCGGGTGGATTCTTCTCCACGGCAGCCGATCAGCGCGACGTCATCCTGCGGCAGAAGCCGGGCTTCGACCAGTCGCTGCCCTCGGCCAATGCGATGGCCGTGCAGGCGCTGTACCGCATCGGGTACCACCGGGGTCGACCGGACTTCCTCGAGAGCGCCGAGAAGGCTCTGGTCTTCTTCGCACCCATCCTCCATCAGGCACCGCGCGCGGCGCTCGGCCTGATGAAAGGGCTGGATCTTGCGCTCCACGGCCCCGTGGAGATCGTGGTGGCTGGCCGGATGGAGGATCCTAGGACCCAGCGTCTGGTGGAGGTCGCCTGGCGCAGGAACGTGCCACGACGCCTCCTGGCGCTGGTTTCGCCGGAAGGTGGGGAGTCATCGGAGCGCGTCGCCATTCAGGGGGCGCCCACCGTGTACGTATGCACGAACCGCGCCTGTCTGGAGCCGGTCACCTCGCCGGAAGCCCTGGAAACACTGCTGTCCGCGCGGCAGTTTTAACCTCTTGCCGGAGTGTTGAGTACGCCTACCTTTGGCGGTGGGTAGAAAAAAACACTCTGTTCCACCCACACTGGGGCCACCTTCCAACGAGCCCCTTCCGCAGCGCGGGACCTCCGGAACCTGTCGCTGGCGAGACAAAACCATAGGGCACCTTCAGGTGCCCTTTTTCGTGGCCGTGCCTCAGGCCCGTCGGGTCGCGAGCAGATGACCGATGGCCACGGCCGCGGCGTCCGCGGCGTCGGAGGGCAGGGGATCCTTCAGGTTGAGCAGCACCTGGACCATCTTCCCCACCTGGGTCTTGTCGGCCCAGCCATAGCCACTCACGGCCTTCTTGACCTGCATGGGGTTGTAGTCCCCCACGGGCAGACCATGGATGCCCGCCGTCAGCAGGATGCCGCCGCGAATCTGCCCCAGCTTCAGGGCGGTGGCGGCGTTCTTCTCCACGAAGGGTGACTCCACGGCCATGAAGGCGGGGCTGTGCTTGGCGATCACTTCGCTGAGCTTGGCATGGATGCCAAGGATGCGCTGGTCGAAATCCGCGCCCCGCGGTGAGCGGATGACGCCCGCTTCCAGGAGCTCCATGCGAGAGCCGAACCGGGACACCACGGCCCACCCGCAGGCCAGGGAGCCGGGATCCACGCCGAGGCAGATGCTGGGAAGGGCAGGGGCACTCATCCTCCTGATTCTCTCCGAGGAAGGGGCCGAAAGCTCCTCTAAGATGGGAATCGAGGTGTGGAATGACGAATCGCGCGTGGCTCATCGGCATCGTGGGAGGCTCCGGGAGCGGAAAGACCTCCATCGCCCAGGAGCTCATCCGCCGCCTCCAGACCCGGGACGTGAACGCCCTGCTGCTCGACATGGACACCTACTACGCGCCCTTGGAAGTGGTGCAGGCCCGCTTCGAGGGCCGCCCCATCAACTGGGATCACCCCCATGCCTTCGACCTGGAGCTCATGGCGGCCCACCTGGCCAGCCTGCGGCGCAACCAGCCCATCCGCAAGCCCATCTACGACTTCACGGTGTCTGACCGCGTAGGCTGGGAGGAGCCCATGCAGCCGGGCCGCGTGGTCATTCTGGACGGACTGCTGCTCTTCTCCCTGCCGGAGCTGAGGGAGCAGCTGGATGCCAAGATCTTCGTGGACACCGATGCCGACATCCGGATCCTGCGCCGCATCCAGCGCGACATGCGGGAGCGGGGCCGCACGGTGGAGAGCGTCATCGACCAGTATCTGGCGTCCGTGCGGCCCATGCACCTGGAGTTCGTGGAGCCCAGCAAGCGCTGGGCGGACCTCATCGTGCCCACGGGCGTGGAGAACGAGCGGGCCCTGGAGGTCCTCATCCATCACATCCTGGGACTGCTCCAGCGCTCCTCGGCACCTGAGCAGGACTGATCTTCACGGGAGCGATGCCCATGGACGCGCGGAAGGCATTCTATGATCGAGCCCGCCAGATCTTCGATCTGGCCCAGGCCCAGCAGGCCCTCGAGTGGGACCAGGAAGTGATGATGCCCCCCAAGGGCGGGACGCAGCGGGCCCACCAGTTGGCCACGCTCGCGACGGTCCTCCACGAGAAGGTGACGGATCCCTTCTACGGGGAACTCCTCGACACCCTCGAGGACACCGCAGACCTGGACGGACGCGCCTGCGCCGATGTGCGCGAGGCGAGACGGAACCGGGACCGGGCCGTGCGGATTCCGCCCAAGCTGGTGGCGGAGCGGACGGAAGCCTGCTCGCTGGCCCAGATGGTCTGGATGGAGGCGCGCCCGAAGAGCGACTTTGCGGCCTTCCGCCCCCACCTCGAGAAGATCGTGGCCCTCACCCGGGACATGGCCGAGGCGCTGGACGCTCCGAACCGCTATGACGCCCTGCTCGACGAGTACGAGCCCGGCATGACCGAAGCACGCCTCCGCATCGTCTTCAGCGACCTCCGGGGGCGCCTGGTCCCGCTTCTGAAGGACATCCGCGGTGCATCCCGTCGGCCGGATCCCACCCTCCTCACGCGGCGCTTTCCCAGCGAGGGGCAGGAGGCGTTCTGTCGGCGCATCGTGATGGACATGGGGTTCGACCTGGAGGCGGGCCGCTTCGATGTCTCGGCCCATCCCTTCACCAACGGGACATTGGCGGACGTGCGGCTCACCACCCGGTACCAGGAGAACTGGCTGCCCTGCGCCCTCTTCGGGGCCATCCACGAAGGTGGCCACGGCCTCTACGAGCAGGGGCTGGATCCGGAACGCTACCGCGATCCCGCCGGCGGCGCCTGTTCCATGGGGATCCACGAGTCCCAGTCCCGCCTTTGGGAAAACCTGATCGGGCGTTCCCTCGCCTTCTGGTGCCGCTACTACCCGATGCTCCGGGACGCCTTCCCCGGGGTGCTGGAAGGCGTGCCGCTGGAGGCTTTCCACGCGGCCGTGAACGCCGTCCAGCCCAGCCTGATCCGGACCGAGGCCGACGAGGTGACCTACAACCTCCATATCCTCCTGCGGTTCGATCTGGAGAGCGACCTGATCGCCCAGCGGGTCGAGGTCAAGGATCTGCCCGAACGCTGGAACCACAAGATGAAGGACTACCTGGGCATCGAGCCTCCCAACGATGGGCAGGGCGTGCTCCAGGACATCCACTGGGCCGCGGGCCTCTTCGGCTACTTCCCCACCTATGCCCTGGGCAACCTCTATGCGGCACAGTTCATGGAGCAGATGCGAACGGAGCTGCCGGATCTGGATGCCATCCTTTCCCGTGGGGACCTGCGCACGGTGAAGACGTGGCTCAACGAGCGGATCCATGTGCACGGAAGGTTCTGGACCGCCCAGGAGCTGTGCCAGCGAGTGACCGGCCAACCCCTTTCCGCGGAGCCCCTCATGCGGCACCTCGACGCGAAGGCTTCCGCCACCTACGGCCTCTGATCAGGAGTACGCATGCCCCGCATCACCACCCACGCCATCCCCCTCGACATCGTGAAGCGCGCGAGCAAGCCCATGGTCGATGAGCTTGTGGCGCTGCTCGGCGTGCCCCGGGAGCACTTCGCCATCGAGGTCTGCGAGCACCCGTTCGTGCTGGACGGCGATGTTGCGGCCACCCATCCCTTCGTGGAAGTGGCCCTCTTCGATCGAGGCTCCAAGGCGGAAGATGGTCTGGCCAGGATCATCACCCGGCACTTGCGCGAGGCCGGCTGCGCCAGCCTCGACCTCTACCTGCTCCGCATGGAGCGCCATCGCTACTACGAGAACGGGGAGCCGTTCTAACTGTCGGCGATCAGCACCAGTCGCTGGGCCGTGGCATCGAGCTCCACCTCCGCGCCGATGGGGGCAGTGAGCATGGGATGGGTGTGGCAGCAGTCGAACTCCGCCAGCACAGGGAAATCGCGGAAGGTCCCGAAAGCCCCTGCGGAGGCCCTCGCCTTGGCATGGTTGAGCAGGACCTCGTGGAGGATCTCGAAGGCCTTCTTGCCGCTCTTCTGATCGTCGAACAGCTCATGCTTGCCTAGGACCAGGCCGCCGATCCGGTCGAAGACCCCGGCCAGGGCCAGGTGCGTGAAGCTGCGCTCCACCTCCGCCGCGCTCTTCATGCTGTCCTCGAGCAGGAGGATGTCGCCCGACCGGATCTCCGGCATCCAGGGCGTTCCCCAGATGCCGTGCAGGGTGTTGAGGTTGCCGGCGAGGAGCCGACCGCAGGCCCGGCCGGGACGCAAGGTGAGCCAGCCGTTGGGATTCATCCGCTTGGGCCGATCCTGCTCCTCCCAGTTCAGCCACTCATCGGTCCACTCCGCAGGGCGCACGTATTCATAGGGCCGCTCGGCACGGCCCATCACGATGTCGGCGAAGGAAGCCCAGGTCTCCTCGACCAGGGGGGCGAGCTCGCCGAAGGAGGCCGACAGCGCGGGACCATAGAACGTTCCGATGCCCGTCTGGGCGTAGAGTCCGAAGAGGATCGCCGTGACATCGGAATAGCCGACGACAGGCTTGGGGTCGCGGCGGACCGCGTCATAGTCCAGGAAAGGCAGAAGGGCGTTGGAGTTGCTGCCTCCGATGGTGGACATGACGCAACGAACATCGGGGTCCCTCAACAGCGCATTGAGCTCATCGGCTCGGGCCTCTGCGGAACCCGAGCGCCAGAAATCCTGGGCGCCGGTGAGGCTCCCTGCTCGAACCTTGAACCCTTTGGCCTCCAGGAAGCGGATACCCCGCTCCGTGCGGCGGGGGGACCACGCCGTCACGGCCGAGGAGGGGGAGAAGATGCCGATGGTTTCGCCGGACCTGAGATGGGGGACGCTCATGGCCGGAGTCTAGTCGGAGGACTTCCCTGATGGCAAATCGGGATTATCGTGATGATAAATACAGTAAAAAGGGTAGATAATTGAGGTTCATCAAAAAGAGATAATCAAGTCTGAATTTATTTTATACTGACCCAGCTTCCTTCCCGGACGATCATTGGACCTCCCTTCCGTGAACCTATGACCGCGAACCCAAGCCAGTCGAGAGCCTTCCATCCCCTTGCGCCGCAGCGTGAGGTGAGCTGTGTCCGGGCCGCGGTCCGGAGGAGCGACGCGCCATGAACCGGTTCCGCCTGATCGCATCCCTTGGCCTTGCGGCCAGCGTGCTCATCGGAGCCTTCATCGGCTCGGGGATCTACACCTTCGTCACGGCCAATGGCCTGTCTTACATGTCTGACGATCCGAAAGTCTGCGTGAACTGCCACATCATGCGCAGCGAGTTCGATGGCTGGCAGCACGCTTCCCACCATGCCAGTGCCGTCTGCAACGACTGCCACCTGCCCCACGACAACCTGGCGAACAAGCTCTTCGTGAAGGCCAGCAACGGCTATCACCACTCCAAGGCCTTCACCCTCCAGGACTTCAAGGAGCCCATCCGCATCAAGCCCGGCAACGCCGAGGTGCTGGAAGCCAACTGCATCCGCTGCCATGGGGAGTTCACGGCCGAACTCCGGATCCACGGCACCTTGGGTGTGCCCACGGACCCCGAGCGGGGCGCGGATCTTTTCGGTTGCGTCCGCTGCCATCAGGATGTCGGGCACGGCCCGACGCGATGAATCGTTTTCAACCACGATGTCTCCATTCCCCATGTTTCAAGGAGTATCGCGATGAGCGAGAACAAGCCCTCCTTCCTGTCCAGTTCGGTCCTGCGCATGGCGGTCATCGCGCTCGCAGCGGGCTTTGCCACGGTGCTCGTGCTGCTGCTGAATGCGAACATCGCCCGGCGCAAGGACGAAGCACGCCAGACCTTCGTGAAGCTGGTGGCGCTGGATGAAAAGACCGTGGATCCAGCCCAGTGGGGGAAGAACTTCCCGCGGCAGTACGATGCCTACCTGCGCACGGCCGAGAAGTACCAGACCAAGTACGGCGGCGCGGGAAGCGATAGCGCCCCCATCAGCAAGCTGGGCGAGGATCCACGCCTGAAGACCATCTTCGATGGGTATGCCTTTGCCATCGACTACAACCGCCGCCGAGGCCATGCCTTCATGCTGGATGACCAGCGTGCCACCAAGCGGGTCACGGAACGCCCCCAGACGGGGGCGTGCCTCCACTGCCATGCCTCGAACACCGTGGCCTACCGTGAGGCCGGGATCAAGGGCGGCGCCCCTGGGACCTTGGATGAAGCCTTCACGAGCCCCAATGCCCAGGCTCAGCTCATGGCCGGCTTCGAGGCGATCGGCAAGATGCCGTACAAGGACGCCACCGGTCTCGTGAAGCATCCCGTGGCTTGCATCGACTGCCATGATCCCGAGTCCATGCAGATCCGCGTCACCAAGCCCGGCTTCATCCGCGGCATCACGGCCCTGGCTCAGAGCAGCGAACCCGTGCCCCACCTGCCCTCCATCGAGAAGTGGCGCAAGGGCGACCGTGCCGTACCCTACGATGCGAACCGCGATGCCTCCCGCCAGGAGCTGCGCTCCATGGTGTGCGGACAGTGCCATGTGGAGTACTACTGCGGGCCCAAGACCACGCTGTTCTTCCCCTGGAACAAGGGCATGAAGGTGGAGCAGATCGAGGCCACCTACGACGAGTACAAGTTCCCGGACGGGCACACGTTCTTCGACTGGAAACATGCCCGCACCGGCGCAGAGGTCCTCAAGGCGCAGCACCCCGAGTTCGAGCTCTGGAGCCAGGGCGTCCATGCGCGTAGCAACGTCTCCTGCGCAGACTGCCACATGCCCTACATGCGGGAAGGCGCGGTCAAGATCAGCGACCACCACGTCCGCAGCCCGCTCCTGGACGTGACCCGCTCCTGCCAGACCTGCCACCGCTTCCCCGAGGAGGAGCTGAAGGCGCGGGTGGAGACCATCCAGCAGCGCACCTTCGCCCTGCTCATCCGGTCCGAGGATGCGGTCGTGGCCCTCATCGACGATCTGGAGAAGGCCAAGAAAGGCGGCGTGCCCGAGGACAAGCTGAAGCCCGTCTTCGCGCTCCAGCGGAAGGCCCAGTGGCGCGTGGACTTCATCAATGCCGAGAACTCCATGGGCTTCCACGCCCCGCAGGAGGCCGCGAGGATCCTGGGCGAGGCCATCGACTTTGCCCGCCAGGGACAGCTTGAGCTCATCAAGCTGATGGACACCCTGCCCAAGGTTGCCAAGAAATAGCTGGCATCCTGGGGGAATGAACCTCCGCACCGCACTGTTCGATCTCGATGGCACCCTGACCGATCCCAAGCCCGGGATCACAGGGTGCATCCAGTTCGCCCTCGCCCGGCTGGGCCGCCCGGCACCCTCGGTGGACGCGCTGGAGTGGTGCATCGGTCCCCCGCTTCGCGATTCCTTCGCCCGCCTCCTGGAGACCCGGGACACTGACGTGCTGGATGCCGCCCTGGGGCTCTACCGGGAACGCTTTGCAGCTGAAGGTCTCTACGAGAACGCCCTCTACCCAGGCATCCCGGGGGCCCTGGAAACCCTGAGGGCCAATGGCTTCAGGACGTACGTGGCCACGTCCAAGCCGAGGGTCTTCGCGCTGCGCATCCTCGAGCATTTCCGCCTGACCTCCCTGTTTGATGGTGTCCATGGGAGCGAGCTGGACGGGACCCGGTCGGACAAGGCGGACCTCATCGCCCATGTCCTGAAGGTGGAGAGCCTGGGTCCGGCGGTCATGATCGGGGATCGCGAACACGACATGGTGGGGGCCCGAGCAAACGGCCTGCGTGCGGTGGGCGTGACCTATGGCTATGGAAGCGCCGAAGAGCTCCTGGCCAGCGGGGCGGAGGTCCTGGTGGAAGCACCTGAAGATCTTCCCCGCGCCATCGATGTGCTGTGGGGCCGGTGATCCCTAGTCGTTGAGAACCTTATGCCAATGCCGGCCTTCAAGAGCCGCGAGGAGAGCCGGATAGATCGGGCCTTGCTATGCTGGAGGTCGTTTTCATCCAACGACGAAGAGGTACATGATGCGGATCTCCATTGCGAAGCGTTCCTGGCTGGCGGGTGCCCTGATCGTGGGCGGGCTGGCTTCACTGTCCGCCGCGGACCTTCCGGGCTCCAAGGACCATCCGCTCCTGAAGCGCTTCGCCGGCTCGGAGATCGTGGCCTACGAGACGAAGCGGTTCGAGAGCTATGAGCTGCAGACCTCCACGTTCAAGACGTACGAGTTCGACTCCAAGCGACGCACCTACGTCAAACCGCCCATGATCGTGGAAGGCGGCCTGACCCGCATCTGGTACGAGTCCGCCGGCGAGACGAGCTCCACGGAGCTGATGCGGAACTACCAGAACGAGCTCAAGGCCTCGAACTTCCAGATCCTCTATGACGCGGCGAAGGACCCGGCCGCCAAGTCCTGGGTGAACTACCTCTCGGTCTTCCAGGGGTCGGAGATCAAGACCAGCCGGGCCTACTACATCTTCCGCGCCGCCGATACGAAGGGCATCCGGGTGACGAGCGCCAAGCTGGCCCGGCCGGAGGGGGATGTCTATGTCCACCTGACCGCCGTGGAATGGCCCAAGGACGACCCCACCTTCAAGGCCAAGAAGGGCGCCTACATTGCCGTGGACATCATCGAGACGAAGGCCATGACCCAGAACATGGTCGTGGTGAGCGCCGACGAGATGTCCAAGGCCATCACCGCCACGGGACGCGTCGCCCTCTACGGCATCCTCTTCGACACCAACAAGGCGGACATCAAGGCGGAGTCCAAGGCCGCCCTGGACGAGATCGCCAAGTACCTCAAGGCGAATGCGGCCATGAAGCTGCACGTGGTCGGCCACACGGACAACGTGGGGGGCCTGGAGTCCAATCTGGCACTGTCCAGGCGGCGCGCGGACGCTGTGGTGGCGGCGCTGGCCAAGACGTACGGCATCGCTGCGAACCGGCTTACGGCCAACGGCGTGGCCTACCTGGCCCCCGTGGCCGTGAACACCACGGAGGACGGTCGCGCCAAGAACCGCCGCGTGGAGCTGGTGCCGCAGTAGGAAGAGGGAAGCTCAGGTCATGGAAGAAGCTGTCTCTTATACACATCTGACGCTGCCGACGAATAGAGA
>CAYZND010000086.1:6550-11416 GCA_964479495.1 uncultured Mesoterricola sp. | reverse complement strand
CTAGAGCTGCACCTGCTCCAGGGCCGTCTGGGCTTCCTCCCACTCGGTCATGGCATAGGCCAGCTCGGTCTCGAGCCCTTTCTGCTCCTCCAGCTTCTCGTTGAAGGCCTTCCAGTCCATGGGATCCATGCCGGCCAGTTCCTGGGCCAGCGCGGCCAGCTTCTCCTCCAAGGTGGACACCTTGGTCTCGGCCTCGCCCACCTTGCGCTCCCAGCGCTTCATGGTCTTCTGCCGCTCCTTGTCGATGGGCGCAGCCTTCGGCGGAGGCTGGGGCTTCGGCGCCTCCTTGGTCTTGGCCTTGGGCTTCGGGGCTTCCTCTTCGTCCTCGATCTCCGGTTCCTGCCCGAGGTCCAGATCCACCCACGCCTGGTGTTCCTCGTAGCTGCCTTCGCGGAACTCAGCCTTGTTGTCGTGGATGCGCAGGAGGCTGTCGGCAACACGGCCCAGCAGGTAGCGGTCGTGGGTCACGATGATGGCCGCGCCGGTGAAGCTGAGGATCGTGTCCTCCATGGCCTCCATGGAGTGGATGTCCATGTGGTTCGTGGGCTCGTCCAGGAGCAGGAGGTTCACGCCTTCGCGGATGAGGGTGGCCACAGACAGCCTCGCCCGCTCGCCGCCGGAGAGGACCGTGACGGGCTTGTCCACGTCATCGCCACGGAACTGGAACTTGGCCAGGAAGCCCAGCACGTCCTGCTTGGGCGCCATGGGAACCACCGCCTGGATCTGCTGGTAGACCGTGTTGCGCACATCCAGGTTCTTGTGATGCTGGTCGAAGTAGCCCAGCTTCACTTGGCTGCCCAGTCGGGCACCACCGGTGATGAAGGGGATCTCCTCGGCGATGGCCTTGAGCAAGGTGGACTTGCCCGTGCCGTTGAGTCCCACGATGGCCAGCTTCTGGCCTCGCTTCACCTGGAAGTGCTCGAGAGGTTCGAAGAGCGGCTGGCCGTCCCAGCCCACGCTCACGTTGTCGAGCACCAGCGCGGTGTCGCCGCTGCGCTGGGTCTCCGTGAACTGGAACTTCACCTTCCTGCGATCCTGCAGGGGCTTCTCCATGCGCTGGAGCTTCTGCAGGTGGGTGCGGCGCCCCCGGGCGATCTTGGTGTTCTGTCCGGCGATGTTGCGGCGGATGTATTCCTCCTGCTGCCGGATGTAGTCCTGCTGGCGCTCGTAGTGCCGCTCTGCGATCTCGAGCTCCTGCTCCTTCTTCTCGATGAACTCGGTGTAGTTCCCCTCGTAGACGCGGGAGCGTCCCAGCTCGATCTCCAGGATGCTGGTGGCCACACGGTCCAGGAAGTAGCGGTCATGGCTGATGACGGCCACCGTCGCCGTGGTGTCGTTCAGGAAGCCTTCCAGCCAGCGCAGGCTGGGCAGGTCCAGGTGGTTGGTAGGCTCGTCCAGCAACAGCAGGTCCTGGCCCTGGAGGATGGCCTTGGCCAGCATCACGCGGCTCTTCTGGCCGCCGGACAGCTCGTGGATGTTCTTCTCCAGGAGCTCCGCGTTGAAACCGAGCGCGAAGAGGATGCTCTCCGCGCGGGCGCGGACGGTGAAGCCGTCGTGCCGGTCGAAGGCCTCCTGCACCTTCTGGTAGCGGTCCATGACCTCCTCGAGGTCCACGCCGGGCTCCGCCATGCGGTGCTCCAGCTCGCGCATCTCATGCTGCAGGGACTCCACCTCACCGAAGGCAGCCAGGGCCTCCTCCAGGATGCTGCCATCCGTCTCGGGCTCCAGGTCCTGGGCATAGTGGCCCATGCGGATGCCGCGCTCCGCCGTGGGTCGCACCACGGTGCCGCCATCCAGCTCCAGCTCCCCCAGGAGCACCTTGAACAGGGTGCTCTTGCCCGCGCCGTTGCGGCCGATGACGCCCCAGCACTCATCCTCCTGCAGCGCCCAGGTCACGTCCTTCAGGACCTCCTGGGGACCGAAGCGCAGGTGTGCATGGTTGAGGCTGGCAAGCATCGTGGGCTTTCGTGGATAAGAAAATCGGCCGCCCTGCGGCGGCCGATTTTGGTGGAGCTAAGCGGGATCGAACCGCTGACCTCTTGCATGCCATGCAAGCGCTCTCCCAGCTGAGCTATAGCCCCGGGAAACTCAAGTCTCGCACGGGTTCGGGAGGAAGGCAAGCCGAAAAAGTGAGGCTACGGCTTCCTCAGCTTCAGTACCTGCCCGATCGCGATGCGGTTGCGCTTGACCCTGTTCCACTTCCGCAGGTCGCTCAGGCTGAGGCCGTAACGTTCCGCAATCGAGAACAGGGTCTCACCGCGCTTCACCACGTGCGTGGTCGGTTTCACGGGAACGGCAACCGGAGGTTCCGCTGGCTTGGGCTGGGGTGCCGGCGTCTCCGCAGGCTCGATCGCGACGGCGGGCTTGATCGGGGGAAGGGTGGCCAACGGCTGCTGAATCAGGGCCTGCTCGGTCTTGGACAGGGGTTTCAGGTCCCGGTCGTCGATGGACACGGAAGCCGGTGGCGGCACCTGGATGCGGCGCCCGGCCCGGAACTGGGCGGCCTTCATGTTGTTGGCCTCGAGCAGGTCCGCCTGCGTCACCTTGAAGCGGAGCGCCACCTTGGACAGCGTGTCCCCCTTCCGGATGACGTAGCTCGTGAAGTCGAGGCGCTGCCCCGCCGGGATGCGTGCCAGGGCGCGGTACGTGATCTGGCTCGCGCCCGGAGGCACCCGCAGCGAATAGCGGCCGGGCGGTGTGGTGGCCCTCAGGAGCTCGGGATTCAGCTCCTTGAGCACGTTCACATCCGTCTCGGCATAGCGGGCCAGGATGCTGAGGCTGGTCATCCTGTCCACTTCCACCGTCTCATAGGCGTAAGGCGCCATCTGGACGATGTTGAGTCCGTACCGCTCCGGGAATCGGCCCACCAGGATGGCGGCCAGGAGCTTGGGCACGTAGTGCTTGGTCTCATTGCGCAGGTAGCCGCTGCGGACCATGTCCCAGTAGTTCTTGGAACTGAGTCCCGCGGCGGCGCGCTGCGTGGTCCCAGGACCGGCGTTGTAGCCTGCCAGGGCGAGGTACCAGTCGCCGCTGGCCTCGTAGAGATGGCGCAGGTAGCGCGCCGAGGCCCGGCAGGACTTCACGGGATCGCTGCGTTCCTCGACCCAGGCATTGCCGTTCAGGCCGAACATGCGCCCGGTGGAGCGGATGAACTGCCACATGCCAACCGCTTTCGCGCGACTGCGGGCCGTGTTCTTGAACCCAGACTCGATGAGTGCCAGGTAGACGAGGTCCTGGGGAACGCCCTCCTCCTGGAAGATCTGCCGCGCCATGGGCAGGTACTGCGTCGCCCGCGAAAGTGCGCCCTCCACGAAGCCGCGCTTGCCATGGGTGAAGTCGTAGACCCATGAGAGCACCTTGTCGTTGAGGTCGATGGGGAAGTCGAAGACAGCGCCCTGTTCCGCGGAGGTCACCTGCTCCAGCTGCATCTTGAGGTCCGCCCCGGACAGCGCGATCGACTCCTCGGCCATCTTCAGGCCATCCTCGGTTTCGGAGGCAGCCTCCTCCTCGTCGAGCTGGCCCTCGACCTCCCGGAGGCGCTGCAGCAGCGCAGCTTCTTCGGGCCGCTGCAAGCGCTCTGGAGACCACGCAGCGATCAGGGTCTCCGCCTCGTCCGCCTTGTCCGACACCGTATCCCAGTCATCGGCCTGGGCGGCACGCTCGGCGGCTTCGACCAGGGACTTCAGCCTCACCAAGCCAGGATCCGACGCGGGTGCATGGGGTTTCGGCACGGCCGGTGCGGCCACGCTCTGGGCGCCGTACAGGCCAGCTCCTGCGCCCATCACCGCGCTGGCGACGATGAGCAGCAGGAGCCGACAAGTCTTTCTAACGATCACTCAGTGGCTCTCGGAAGCGACATGCGCCTCGTAGGCCGCGGCGTCCAGGAGCTCGGCGTTCACGGCGCCTTCCAGGCGCACCTTGATCATCCAGCCCTTGGCGACAGGATCTTCGTTCACGTATTCCGGATGGGCTTCCAGGTCGGCGTTGACTTCGATGACTTCACCGGCGGTGGGCATGTAGCACTCGGAGACGGTCTTCACGGATTCCACGGTGCCGAACTCGTCACCAGCGCCGAACGTCTCGCCCACCTCGGGCAGGTCGACGAAGACCACATCCCCCAGGGCTTCCTGCGCGTAGTTGGTGATGCCGATGATGGCGGTGCCATCGCCCAGGGGCTTCACGAATTCGTGGTTCTTGGTGTACTTGCAGTCGGCGGGGAACATGGGTCCTCCAAAGGGGTGGGAACAGTGTAGTAGAACTTGGGTCGGGGGTCAGCGATGGGTGGGCCGATCGGCCCGGTGCGCTACAGGAACGACTTCAGCGCCTTCCGGGCGGAGCGATCAGGCCGGACGTCGGTCTCGATCACGACCTGGATGGCGCGCTTGGCGTCCTTGATCTCCACGGTGGTGCCGGGCGCGAGCCTGGAGCCGACCTTGATGAAGCCGCAGCAGAGCCCCTTGATGGCGAGCCCCGCAGGTTTTTCGGGAGAGGCGATGCTGTAGATCCTGCCCTCGTGACGCCCGATGGCCATGTCGGTGGCGCAGGTCAGGACGGTGCCGATCTCCTTGCCATCCAGAGGCGAAGGCTCAAAGCGCCGTGCCCTGACAGCGAAAGTCCCGCCATACTCTAACGTGCGCTCGGCGAGACTCGCAGTGCATTTGACAATCTCGCTGAGGTCTGGGGTGGTCTGCTCACAAACGTCCGCATGAGCGACACCAAGTACCCGTGCGAGATCTTTCGCCACCCTCTCCGCGGCGCCAATTCTGTGTACTACGAGAAGACCACCTGCGGTGCTGATCTCGCAGCTCTCCAGCCCTATTCTCTTGAGACTGAATCTGATGTGACGCTTTAGCAGTTTGACCAACT
>CAYZND010000086.1:0-6540 GCA_964479495.1 uncultured Mesoterricola sp. | reverse complement strand
GCGCCGCAGCGCAGCACGCAGCTGCTCGCCGCTGATCTCCTTGCCATCCAGGTAGACCTTGGCGTCGTGCCCATCCACCTTGCGGAGATCGTGGCCGACGTAGGTGAGGGTCCAGTCCGCGCTGGGCGCCGCCATTTCGAGGGCGGCGGAGCCGAGGAAGGCCTTCGTGAAGCCGCTTCCGGAAGCCGCGAAAGGCAGCGCGAAGGGCCAAGGGTTGTTGATGCACGGCCAGTGCCCGATGTCCTGGTGGGAAAGCGGCAGCACCGCACCCGTGCGCAGCGAGTCGCGGGAGGCGAGGCCGCAGGCCGTCAGGCCGAACTCAGCTCCTGCCGCCATGATCATCTCCCAGACTTTCACGGTCTGGGCACGCTCCACGAACATCTCGAAGCCCACCTCGCCGGTGTAGCCCGAACGGGACAGCAGCAGCGGAGTCCCATCGAGGAGCTGCACCTGCCCGGCCAGTGTCGAGGCGGGATCGAAGTGCCCCTTCGCCGAGAAGTAGGGCAGCTTGTCGAAGACCACCTCGGGGTTCTTCAGGAGCTTCGCCATGGTCTTGATGGAGGCCGGTCCCTGGATGTCGATCTTGCCGAGCTGGTCGGTCAGGTCGAACACCTTGACATCGCGCCCCTTGGCCTGCTCGACGAGGTGCTTGGCGACGGCCCCGCCCATGCTGGCGTTGACCTCGACCATGTACTCGCCGTCCATGATCTTGTAGACGATGCTGTCGTCGATCGCATGGCCGTGCTCATCAAGGAAGAGGCCATAGACGCACTTGCCGTCGGTGAGGGGGGCGTTGTCCTTGCCCACGCAGGCATCCAGGTTGCGTGTGAAGCACCACTGCAGCAGCTCGTAGGCATCCTTCCCGAACACGCGGATGGTCGCCATGTGGCTCGTGTCGAAGAGCCCGGCCTGGGACACGACCGCAAGATGCTCGTTGCGCGCGCTGGCATACCAGACGGGCATGAGGTAGTCGCCGAACTCGACGATGTTGCCTCCGTGCGCCTTGTGCCAGTCAAAGAGCGGTGTCTGCTTCCTTGCGGTAGTCATGGTGTTCTCCCGGTAGGATTTTGCTACGAAATGCTTCGATTCTAGTTCACGCAGATGACAAACCACCTAATGAAATTGGTCACAACCTAGCCATTTGTCAGGCTCTTTTGCTCCAGGGCAGCAAGCCAGTCAAGCTCCACGCAAGAGCCCATTTCCCGTTTTTTTCTTCCTCGGCCGCAAGGAGCACCTTCAGCGGCAGCAGTTCCACACCGCCTTCGATGGCCCGTTCGAGTTCCGTCGCATAACGGGGGTCGATCTCCCTGGCCGCGTCGAAGCCCTGCACATCCCCCCGGTTCACGAAAAACGCAATGGCGGCCCGGTGCCCCTCCCGGACCACGCCCCGCAGCTCCCGCAGATGCTTGGCGCCGCGCTCCGTGACGGCGTCCGGGAAGCAGGCCAGGTCATCGACCCTGAGCGTGGCATTCTTGACCTCGATGTAGATCGGCCGCTCATCCGGCCCCAGTGCCAGGACATCGATGCGGCTGCGCTCCGAGCCGTATTTCACCTCCGTTTGCACGTCATGGAGGCCGGAGAGTCCAGGCAGCCTGTCCTGACGGGCGGCCTCGGCCACCACCTTGTTGGGGATCCCGGTGTCCACACCGACCCAGGAATCCCCGCGTCGGCAGGCGAGCCAGGTGTATCTCAGCTTCCGCTCAGGCCGGTTGGCCGGCTCCAGCAGCACCAGGTCTCCCGGGGACCAGCAGGACCGCATCGTGCCGGTGTTCGTGCAGTGCGAGGCCACGATGCTCCCGTCCTCCAGCTCCACATCCGCCAGGAAGCGCTGATAGCGCCGTATGATCCGGGCAGGGACCAGGTCGGTCTTCGTATACATGGCACCTTCTCCGGGATCTCCAGCGTGGGTGTCCATGATCTCCTCCCGGGGCCCGGTTGACCAATGACCCTAAGTCATTAAATTAGTGACTGAGGGTCATCGAACTTCCCATGAAACGAGCCCGGCAGCAGCATCAGAAACAGGAGCGGCGCGAAACCATCCTGGCCTTTGCGCGGAAGGAACTGGAGACCTCCACCTTCCCCGATATCACCATGTCACAGATCGCTGCACGGGCGGGTCTCGTGAAGGGGACGCTCTATCTCTATTTCGCCACCAAGGAGGAGCTCTTCCTCGAGCTGCTCCGGCAGGAGCTCCATGCCTGGTTCTGGGATCTGGAGACCGCCTTGGACGAGCTTCCGAAGCGAGGACGGCTGGAGGCATCCGGTCGGCTGCTCGCACGCACCGCCACGGCGCGGCCGAACCTGCGGCAGCTGCTGGCGCTGCTCCACGCGCACCTCCTGGCCAATGTCCCCGAGTCGACGATCCTGGCCTTCCGGAATGAATGGAACGGGCGCATCGCATCGATGGGCCTCGTGTTCGAGCGGTCCCTCCCCTTTCTCCGGCCCGGTCATGGTGCGCAGCTGGTGCGCCGGGTGATCGCCCTGATCATCGGCCTGCAGTCCTTGGGTGAGCCCCTGCAGGGGCAGGGACCGGAACAAGCCGCCCCGGCCTTCGGCCGGGAGTTCCAGATGACCATCACGGCCCTGATGCGTGGCCTTCGGGAGGACTCGCCAGGCAAGGACTGAACGCCCTCAGGGGACCCTTGGGCGAGGGGGGGCGGGAACCCGGGTGAAGAGCTCTGGATCGAAGGTCCGCCCTGTCTTCGGATCGCGGATCAAGCGCTTGAGAACGAAATCGAACAGGAGCGGATTGACCTCGAAGATCTCGTTGAGAGCCTGGCGCTCCCGGGCCGAGATCATGTTCAGGCCCTTGAACTGACTGGTCCAGATCACGAGATCCACCCCTGGAAGCGGATAATCGCTCCCCTGAAGGAGCCTTCCCTGCAGCTCCTTCCTCTGCAGAAGTTCCCAGATCTGACGGGGCGGCCGATTGATCTGGGTGACTGCCGACAGGTCGCCGTAGAGCCGGCCCCGGTAGGCCTCCTCCCCCATCAGCCGGAGGAAGAGGTCGAAGCTCCTCACCTTCCGGCCCGGATGGTCCAGGTCCTCGTTCCAACCCAGGCTTGCGCAGTGGGCCATGACCACGGTCACTCCCAGGTCCAGCGGGCGGCGCAATCGCAGGGGATTGCCAAGCTCCTGGGCTCCCTTGGCAGAGACCGCCTGCTCCTCGCCGGTATGGGACAGCAGGATCATCCCGAGGTCCCGCATCCGCCGATAGAAAGGGTCCCAGCGCGGATCCGCCGGGTCGATCCCCTGGGCATTTGGCAGCCACTTCACCCACCGGACACCTTTGGCCCCCCAGCGGTCGAGCTCGGCCAGGGCATCGGGCCGCGCAGGATGAACCGAAATCACCGGAACGAAGACATCGGGATGACGCTCCGCCAGGCGGACCACATAGTCGTTGGGGACGAAGAACTCCGTCCGCTCCGGATTGACGGTGCCATCGGGGTTGTGGAACTGGTCCATGGCGAGCACGTGCAGCTTGACCGGTCGGCCGAAACCCTGGGCCAGGGCCACGAGGCGCTCCATGTAGTCTTCGTCGAAGCGGTCGAAACCCTTCACCCCGCTGGCGCGAAGGTAGAGCGTGGAGGTGTAGCGCTTCAGGGGGTACCGGGGATCGAGCATGGTCGGGTTGATCCGGCATCCACTGTCTCCCTGACCGATCCCGATGGCATGGACATGCACGTCCACGATGGGCTTGGAGGGATCCAGGCCTTCAAAGGCACGCGCCACCAGCGCCTGGGCTTCACGACTCAATCCGGACGGCAGGCCCTGGGCTGCGAGAAGCCGGGCGCTGACCGAACCCCACAGGATCAGGCTGAAGACTGCGATTCGGGTCAGGCGGTGTGCCATGCGAAGCATCTCGGTACCGACTCTCCTTCGCGGTCCATTGTCTTCGGAAAGGCCTCGGTTCCCACTACTTGCATTATCAAGATGCTTTTTTCAACTTTTCCAAGTCCCCGGCCGATAATCCCTCCCAGCAGGTCACGCCATGGGTCTGAAGGAACTCTTCGCCAAGCAGGCCGTTCCGGACAAGGAGCCCGTTCTCAGGGACCGCTCCACCATCCTGGCCTACCTGGAGGAGCTGTGCCGGCTGCGCACCTCGGTCATGATCTGGCTCCACAAGGACGACCTGCTGCCCATGACCGCCCGGGTGGAGCTGGTGGGCGAGGAGACGGACACGCTCACCCTCAGCCTCCAGCGCGCACTGCCTGGCGACCTGGATCCGCGCTTCCCCCTGGAGATGCTGTTCCCCCTGGATGGCATGCGGTTCCGCTGCGCGCTCCGGTTCAAGGAGCGGGGTGGCTACATGAAAGCCGTCTTCAAGTTGCCGGAGGCCGTCCTTCATGCGGAACGCCGGGAGAAGATCCGGACCCGGTTCGGTCAGCGGGAGAATGCCAGCGCCACCCTGCTCGAGAGCCTGTTCAAGGGCCATGGCGCTTCCGGCAAGCTGCTGAACCTGAGCATGGAAGGGCTCTGCCTGCGCCTGGACAAGGCCATTTCCATCCATGACAACAAGCGGTTGGCGATCAGCACCGCGCTGTTCCACCCGCGGCAGGAGCTGATGGTCGTCCGCATCCTGGACATCCCCCATGCCCCCATGGTGGAGTGCGCCGGCATGGTCATGCACATCGAGGACAGCCCGGAAGGCATCACGATGGGCCTCCACCTGGAGGGTGTCGGGACCCTGGAGTCCCAGATCCTGGCAGATGTCATGACCCGGCGCGTGCCCACCTTCTCCCGGGGCTTCCCCCAGAAACGGCGCCGGTCCGAGCTCGAGCTCAACGAGACCGCAGGCCGGGCAGCAGAGCCGGTCCCGGATGCCCCCGAGGAACCCGCCGGACCGATGTGCTCGGAGCGTAACCCTTCCGTCCCTGAAACAGCCGAGGAGGCCCTGCCAACCCAGGACCGCCTCGAACGGATGCGGAAGCGGGCACGTCACATCCTGATCGTGAAACTCGATGATCTGAACCGGGCGATCCTGGCGGGCACGCTGCTGGCGGACGGCTTCACCCAGGTCTGCGAGGCCCGGAACTTCGCCGAGGCGGTCCAGGCGGCCCGGAAGGCTCCGCTGGACCTCATCCTGGTGGAGCAGATGATCGGCACCATCCCAGCCCAGGATTTCCTGAGCCACCTCCGCAAGGCGGCTCATTGTGAAGAGACGCCCGTGGTGCTGCTCGTAGACCAGATCGACGTGAAGACGACCATCATGGCCAAGGCTGCGCGCATCGCCCACATCCAGAAGCGCCCCATCAACTATGATGGCGAGCTGAAACCGGTGCTCTACGAGCTGCTGAGGGTCCAGCGGGGATGAGCCTACAGCCCAAGGGCCAGGATCCGGTCGATGGCCTGCGGCAGGTCTTCTGCGACGAGGTCGGCCAGACTGGGATCCACTTCCATGCCGTACCCCGTGCGCACAAGCACCGTTCGGCAACCGGCCCGCCTCCCGGCCTCCAGGTCGATGGCCTTGTCACCGATCATCCAGGACCGGGCGAGCGCCAGTCCATGCTCCTCCGCGGCCCGCTGGAGCATGCCAGGATTCGGTTTCCGGTCCGGATGGTCCGGATGGCGGTATTCACCGATGCCCCGCTCGTGATGGGGCGCGGCGTAGACGGCATCCACGCGGGCCCCTTCCCTTTCCAGGAGCCCGGCGATGTGGTCCGTCACGGCTTGGAAGTCCTCCCAGCCATACTTGCCCTGCCCGATGCCCGCCTGGTTGGTGACCACGATGACGGGGATGCCCAGGGCATTGAGGCGCGCGATGGCGCGGGCGGATCCCGGGATGAGCACGACGTCCTCGGGACGGTGGAGGTAGCCCACCTCCTCGTTCAGAGTCCCATCCCGGTCGAGGAAGACCGCGGCCTTCACGGCTCGCCTTCCGGAGCAGGCCCCTGCACGGCGTCTTCGAACCAGGGATGCCGCTGGTAGTCCGCGATGAGCATCTCCAGCACCACCTTCACCACGACCATCATGGGCACGGCGAGGATCAGCCCCACGATGCCGAAGGCGAACCCGAAGCACAGGATCGCGACCAGCACTTCCAGCGGGTGCAGCTTGCTGGCGCGCCCCACCCACACCGGCGTGAAGTAGAGGGCCTCCGCCTTCTGCACGCCCGTAAAGACCGCTGCGATGAGGAGCACGCGCCCCCAGTCCGCCCCGCCAAGGCCTGCGATGATCAAGGCCGGGGCCAGCGAAGTGAGGTAGGGCGAGTAGGGCACCACATTGGAGACGCCTGCGATCAGGCCCAACAGCCAGGCATAGGGAACTCCGACCATCTGGTAAGCAAGGCTCTGAAGGATGGCCATGGCCACGGCCACGGCGATCTGCCCGCGGATGTACCCGCCAAGCCGGAGGTGGATGGCGCCCAGGAGCTGGCGCGTGCGCTCTCGGTATCTCGGCGGGATCAAGCCGTCGAGGGTGACCAGGAGGTGGGGCCCTTCCGCGAGCAGGTAGTAGACGATGACCGGCACCAGCAGGTAGGACATGGCATGGAGGAACCCGGCCAGCAGATCCATGCCCGCCCCCCAGGCCCCCCGGACC
>CAYZND010000085.1:0-11726 GCA_964479495.1 uncultured Mesoterricola sp. | reverse complement strand
GACGTCCAGGGCCGTGGTGGGCTCGTCGGCGATCAGGAGATCCGGGTTGCAGGCCAGGGCGATGGCGATGATCACACGCTGCTTCATGCCACCCGAGAACTGGTGGGGGTACTCCAACACGCGGCCACCGGGGATGCCCACCATCTCCAGCAGCTTCGTGGCCTGCTGCAGGGCTTCCTTGTCGCTCACTCCGCGGTGGATCTTGATGCCTTCGGCGATCTGCTCACCCACGGTCTTGATGGGGTTGAGCGAGCTCATGGGGTCCTGGAAGACCATGGCCACCTTGGCGCCGCGCATCTCCCTCAGCTGCTTGGGGGACATGCCGAAGACCGCCTCCCCATCCACGGAGACCTCTCCGGAGACGATCCGGCCCGCAGGCGTGGGGACCAGGTTGAGGATGGACAGGGCGGTGGTGGTCTTTCCGGCACCGGTTTCCCCCACCAGGCCGAAGGTCTTGCCGGCGGGGATGGTGATGTCCACTCCGGTGACGGCATGGACGACCTCGTCGTCGACGACGTATTCCACCGTCAGGTTCTTGATTTCCAGAATGTTCTGTTGTGCATCCATCGTGGCGCTCCCGTTGGACTTCATGTCCGGGCTTTGCCTGGGCATGAAGTGGGGGTGTGGGGGGACGGAGAGCGAACGAAGTGAGCGCGCGGTCCCCCCATGGTCATGTCAATGTTTGAGCCTGGGATCGAGGGTGTCCCTCAATCCATCGCCCAGGAGGTTGAGCGCCAGGATGGTGAAGAAGATGGCCAGGCCGGGAGCCATGACGATGTGCGGGAAGTCGCGCATGTAGGTGCGGCCCGAGGCGAGCATGTTGCCCCATTCCGGAGCCGGGGGCTGGATGCCCAGCCCGATGAAGCTCAAGGCGGCGATGGTCAGGATGGCGTTGGCCACGTAGAGCGTGACCTGCACGATGATGGGCCCGATGCAGTTGGGCAGCACGTGGCGGGCGATGATGCGCCAGTCCAGCGCGCCAATGGAGCGCGCCGCTTCGACGTACTCGTTGCCACGCACGCCCATGACCGCCGAGCGAACCACCCGCGAGAACTTGGGCGCGAAGGAGAGACCGATGGCGATGGTCAGGTTCAGCTTGGTGTTGCCGAAGGCCGCGATGATGGCCAGGGCCAGCAGCACGTCCGGCAGGCTGAGGAAGACGTCCATGGCGCGCATGATGACGGCGTCGATCTTCCCGCCGTAGTATCCGGCCGTCCCACCCAGCACCAGACCCACCACGAGGGATACGAGGATGGCCGAGATGCCGATGAGCAGGGATACCCGCGCGCCGTAGATCATGCGGGCCAGGATGTCGCGGCCCAGTTCGTCGGTGCCGAGCCAGTGTTGCGCGCCAGGCGCCTGGAGACGCTCGGCGATGTTCATCTTGACCACCACCCCCTTGTAGTCTGTGAGCCAAGGCGCGAGGATGGCGACCGCCACGATGATGGCAAAGATGACCAGGCCGATCACAGCGGTCTTGTTCTTCAGGAAGCGCAGCCACAGTTCCTGGGCGATGCTCTTCTTCCGGAATTGCGCGTAGAACTCCTTCTTGGTCGTGAACGGCCTGGCCGCGGCAGTGGCTTGGGCTTCCATCAGGCTTTCCTCGCTTTCGCACCGTACTGCGCACGGATTCTGGGGTCGATGTAGGCGTAGATGAGATCGACGATCAGGTTGGATATGGCCACGGTGATGGCCATGATGACCAGGGTCCCCAGCACGCAGGGCGTGTCGCGCTGATTGATGGCCTCCACCAGCAGGCGGCCCATGCCCGGGATGGAGAACACGGTTTCGGTGAGCACCACTCCGCCCAGGAGCGTTCCCACGTTCATCCCGATGATGGTGATGGTGGGCATGAGGGCGTTGCCCAGGGCGTGGTCGTAGATCACGTCGTGCTCGCTGACGCCCTTGGCCCGTGCCGTGCGGATGAAGTCCTGGCGGATGGCTTCCATCATGGAGGACCGAGTGGTCCGCATGATGTTGGCCATGTAGTTGAAGCCCAAGGTGATGGCTGGCAAGACCAGGCTCCTGAGGCCGTTATCCAGACCGCTGGAGGGCAGCCAGCCCAGCTTCACCGAGAAGAGCAGGATGAGCAGGAGTCCCAGCCAGAAGATCGGCATGGAGACGCCCATCAATCCGAAGACCATGGCGCCCTGGGAGAAGATGGAGTTGGGCTTGGTGGCCGAGCTGATGCCGATGGGGATGCCGACGGATACGCACAGGATCATTGCGCTGATCACGATCCAGGCCGTGTTGGCCAGCCGGACGCTTAGCTGGTCGAACACCGGGGCGCGGGTGACGTAGGACATGCCGAAGTCGCCGTGCAGCAGGTTCCAGATGTAGTGGAAGTACTGCACGACGAGAGGCCGGTCCAGGCCCAGCTCTGCCCTGATCTTCGCGCCCAGTTCCGGCGTGTACTCGCTGCCGAGGATGATGGTCGAGGCATCACCCGGGGTCCAAGACAGGATGGCAAAGACGATGAACGTCAGCACCAGGATCACCGGTATCAACGCGAGCAGACGTCGGATGATGTATCGGGCCATGCGGTCACTCCTACGAAGTCTTCAAACCCATTCCCGCGGGAGCTCTTTGGAGTCCCGCGGGAGCGGGGTGTGGCCAAAAACAGCGCCGCCCGGACTGGGCGACTGCCATCCCTAGTAGTGCAGCTTGTAGTAGTTGAAGGGCTTCTCGACGGTCATCTCGACACCCTTCAGCTGGGTGTTGCTGAGGGCGTAGACCTTGGTCACGTAGAGATCCACCTCGGGGGACTCGTCGGCCATGAAATCCTGCACCTGCTTATAGACGGCAACGCGCTTCTTCTCGTCGAAGGTCTTCCGGCCTTCCGCGATCAGCTCGTCAAGCTTGGGATTCTGATACCAGACGCGGTTGACACCGCCGATGCCATCCTTGCTGAAACGACGGGACAGGAACATGTCGGGATCCCAGTAGCAGCCCCAGCTGGTCACGAACATGGGAGCCTTGTGGCCGGCGATGTGGGCGGGGAAGACCGCGTTCTCGATGCGTACGATCTCGACCTGGATGTTGATCTCGGCGAGGTAGGCCTGGACCGCGGTGGCGATGCGAGCGGCCTCGTCGCGGAAGACGATGAGCTGGGTGGTGAAGCCGGGGCAGTTGGCCTCCTTCATCAGGGCCTTAGCCTTCTCGGGATTGTAGGAATACTTGCCGAGCGGATTCTGGATGGCACCCAGCACCGTGGGCGCGTGGGCGAAGGTGGCGCTGTTGAACAGGACCGTTCCCCGTCCGTCGTGGCCGACCTTCATGCAGCCGTCGCGGTCCACCGCGTAAGCCACAGCCTGGCGCACCCGCTTATCCTTGAACCAAGGCAGGGTGTTGTCCATGCCCAGATGCCAGACCAGCGCCGAGGGCTGGTTCCAGAGCTTGAGCTTGGGGTTCTTCATCACGCGGTCATAGTCGGTGGGCGTGAATTCGGCGTTGAGGTCGGCGGCCCCGGTCTCGATGGCGATGGTCCGGTTGGTGCCTTCGGGGATGACCTTGATGGTCAGGGTCTTGTTCTGGGCGGCCTCGGCCTTGTTGAAGTAGCCGTCGAAGCGCTCGAACGTCACGGAGTCGCCGATCATGCGGCTGACGAACTTGTAGCGGCCGCTGCCGATGGGCTTTGACCAGTCCTTGGTCTTCTCTGCATTCTCGGCGAAGGCCTTGGGCACGATGCAGGTGGCCACGTGGGTGAGGGCGGAGGTCATGGCCGGGTAGGGGCCATCAGTGATGATGGCGAGGGTCTTTCCGTCGACCTTCTTGATCTCCTTCACGGGCTTGAAGAGGGCACCGATGGTGGTGCCGGCCTTGGCCCGGTTCAGGGAGTAGACCACGTCGTCCACAGTCAGGGCAGAGCCGTCGTGGAACTTGACGTTGTCCTGAATGGTGAAGTGCCACTCCGAGTCGTTCACCCGCTTGAAGTCCTTGCAGAGCTCCTTGACGTCGCCTGCGAGGCGGTTCGTGGGGAAGGTGAACAGGCGGCTGTAGATGTTGTATAGCACGTACTGGTTGTTCAGGTCGGAGGTAGCGACAGGGTCGAAGCTGACCATATCCAGGGCCTGGACAACCTTGATGGTCTGGTCGCGCCCGGACTGCTGGCCGTAGCTCAGTGTCGCGGCGAAGACCGGGATGAGTGCAGTTGCGAGGAGTTTTTTGATCATGAATGTCTCCGGCAGGTAATAGGAGTGGGAGGCTTCGGAATGAAGCCGGATGGATTTCCAGGAGCGATTCGGCGGCGGGATCCGGATCGGTTTCAAGATGCTGCAGAGTTGGCCAAACGCTACCTCTAGGTCTCAAGCGCGTCAACAGCTATGTAAAGCGCGCTATCCCGTGGATACGGCGGTCAGCACGGGTTTCTCCCAGCATGGACCGGCTGGACGATCGGGATCCTCCCTGATTCCTGTTGCATCCGGATCCCTATTTCCTGCGGAATACCCATTCCGCGAGGGGTATTTTTTTTTCGACACCGCCTTCGCTCAGCCTTGGCTGGCCGCCGCCAGCAGCTTGCGTCCCTCGGTGACAAGCACCTTCGAGAAGTCCTGCAGCAGGTCCGAGGAGCGGCTCCAGCGGTACCAGTAGAGGGCCGTGTCCAGACGGCCCTTGGGATCGATCTCCACGATGCGGCCCTTGCGCAGCTCCGGCAGGGCCTGGACCTCGGGGAACATCGCATAGCCGAGCCCCAGCACCACCGCCTCGATGAACTTCTCGGCGGAGGGGATGTAGTGGGCTGGGGGTGAGACCTGGGGCTTGCCGAAGAGCTTGGACAGGGAGCGGTACTGCAACTGGTCATCGCGGTTGAAGTGGATGATGGGCGCGCGCGAGGCGGAGTCCCGGTCGAAGCCCTGGGCGAACCAGGTCTTCACGAAGACCGGCGATGCGCAGAGCAGGTAGCGTACGGAGCCGATGCGCGTGAACGTGAAGCCCGGCATGTCCATGCGCTGGGAGCTGACGCAGCCCGCCACCATGCCGGAATGGAGGAAGCGCAGGTTGCTGTCCTGGTCGTCCACATGGATCTCCAGGGTGATGGAGGCTTCCCGCAGGAAGGGCGCGATGGCATCCAGCAGCCACACGGAGAGGCAGTCGGCATTCACGGCGATGGGCAGGTGGCGGAACCCCGCCTGCTTGCTCATGCCCAGGTCCCCGATGGCCTCCTCCTCGAGACCCACCACCTGGCGGTAGTGGCGCAGCAGCCGCTCCCCGGCGGGCGTGGCGCGGGGCGGCGTCTCGCGCACGATGAGGGACGAACCCACCGCATCCTCGAGCTGCTTGATGCGCTGGGAGACGGCGGATTGCGTGATGAAAAGCTTCTCGGCCGCGCGGGCGAAGCCCCGCTCCTCCAGGACGGCGGCGAAGGCTTCCACGAGACGGTAGTCGAGCATGCGTTACATTAGCATTGCTAATCGATCAGCAATAGGATTCATTTCACTTATTCTGAACCCGACCCTATATTTCTATTACCGGGCCACCGGACCCTCGGGAAAGCAGGACACAGAGGGCGGCGGATCCGATTCCACGAAAGGGAGGTTCACCATGACCACTCAGCAGATGGCTCTGTCCTTCGACGAATTCGCTCTCTCCTCCAAGACCGCCGCGAAAGATCGCGCCTTCCGGATCGTGCTGCTCCCCGGCGAGCTGCTCCGCGTCCCCAGGAAGCACCGCTCCATCCGCGTGATCGCCGGCTCCGCCTGGGTCTCCCATCACGGCCACGACCACGACCTGAGCGCCGGCGACGTCATGCCGCTGCACCGGTCCCGCCACGAGGCCCTCGTCTCCGCGGAAGGCCAGACCCTGTTCCTCGAGATCGCCTGACCTTCACGCTGTTCCCAAGCCGAAGAGGCCCCTCACGGGGCCTTTTCCTTTGGACGACAGGAGATCCGGATGACAGGAATGTCCCGAACCCATGCCGGCGAAGGCGACATCTGAAGGAGAACACCGCGGCTTGTCGACGGAATTGCCGGTCCGAGCCAATCCCACCCTCAAAACCGCTTCCCGTCCGCCATCGATGGAATTGGGCGGTCAAGGCTTCCCCTCAACGGCGCTCGAATGCGTCCACAAGCCGGCGCACGATCTTCGGGGCTTCCTCCAGGACCGCGAGGTCCACGCATTCATCCATGGCATGGGCCAGGCGACACTGACCAGGCCCGAATCCGGCGACGATGCTCCCCGTGAGGGGCAGGAGGTAGGGTGCATCGCTGCCCCCGGAGGAGATCCGCTCCTGGACCTCCCCGCCCTTGGCTCGCTTGCACAGCTCGATGAGGCGCGTGTCCTCCGCGCGGAAGGCCCGACCCTGGTCCCGGATCGAGACGCGCACCGCCGGATGGATCAGGGCTCGTACCGCTTCGAGCAGCGTGTTCTCCGCATCGGCGGAGCAGTTGGTACGCAGGTCGATGTGGGCCTTCACGGGCAGGTGGTCCCATCCCGCCTTGTCCCGGCGAAGGATCGCCCAGGCGGACAGGCTGTTGGGGCCATCCGTGTCGGAGCTGCGCAGGGCTGTGAGATCCCCATGCCGGGCGAGGGCCATCTCGATGGCGTTCTCGCCGAACTGGGGACGGCTGGCGTGGCTGGCCCGCCCCTGGATGCGCTCCCCTTCGAAGGGCTCGGGGGCCGTCAGCTTGGTCAGCTCCAGCGTGGCACCGGCGAAGCCGTCCCCCCGGTCCGGGTGTTCCGCCAGCAGGGCGGGCTTCCGGGCCAGCACGGCGCGGAAGCTGGACAGCACATCGGCCATCTCGCCTTCCAGGTCGAGGAAGACGTATCCCTTGCCGCCCACGTTCATGGCTGTGAAGTCGTCCGTGGGCTCCATGAGGACGCAGGAGAGGCTTCGGCGGGGCTGGAACCACTCCAGGAAGCGGTGGATGCCGCCCGCGTTGGTCTCCTCCTCGGCAATGAAGGCGAAGAGCACCTGGAAGGGCAGCTCCCGCAGGCGCTCATGGTCCTCCAGCAGCACGTGGAGGAGGGCCGCCAGGGCGGACTTCATGTCCGTGGTGCCGCGGCCGTGGAGCTTCCCGTCCTCCACCCGCGGGGTGAAGAGCGCCTCAGGCGCGGGTACCACATCCGTGTGGGCGTAGAGCATCAGGATGTCCTCGCCCTGCCCCACGGGCACGTACAGGTTCGCCGTGGTGCCGTAGGGATCCACGATGTGCGGGATGCCCCGGGCGGCCAGGAGCCCCGCCACATGGTCCACCAGGGGACGCTCCCGCCCCGAGGTGCTGGGGATGGCGATGAGCTGCTGCGCGAGATCAAGGATGGTCATAAACGAATCCCCGGCGGGCCAGCGCGTAGGTGGCCGAGTCCGCTTCCTTGATGAGGTGGGCGCGCAGGGCGTCCTCGTCCACCGTAATGCCGCAGCCGGGTGTATTCGGAACACGCAGCGTGGCACCCTCCACCTGGAGGCCCGAACCCAGGGACCGTCGAAGGCGCCGGAAGGCCCCCAGCTCGGCGCTCCGGATGTTGGGATGGCTCAGGAAGGCATGGCAGCCGAAGGCCGTGCCCAGCTCGCTCTCCAGCATGGAGCCGAGCTGGCAGGGCACGTCGTGGCGGGCGGCCAGCTCGGCCGTTCGCAGCGCCTCCACCAGCCCCCCCGTCTTCATGAGCTTCAGGTTCAGGAAATCGACGCTGCGGTCCTCCAGCAGGAGCTCCGCATCGTGATAGCCGTGCACGGACTCGTCGGCCATCAGCGGGATGTCGCAGACCTGCTTGATGCGGCGGAAGGCGAGGCGGTCCTGGGCGAGGCAGGGCTGCTCCAGCCAGTCCAGCTGTCCCTCGATGCGGCGGATGACCGCAATGGCCTGCTCCGCCGTGGCATAGCCCTGGTTGGCGTCCGCCACGAGCTTCACGGAGCGGCCCGCACGGTCAATCAGGGCGCGGGCCTCGCGGATCACGGCGATATCGCGCTCGAAGTGATCCAGCCCGCCCACCTTCCGGATCCCCACCTTCAGCTTGATGGTGCGCGCTCCCTCGGCGAGCATCCGCTCCACCCGCCGCAGGGTCTCGTCCACCCCGAAGATCCCGATGACGTTGTTGAAGGGGATGGGTTGGTTTTCGCCGCCGAACAGCTCGTAGACCGGTTTCCCCAGCTTCTTGCCCAGCGCATCCAGGATCGCCTGCTCCAGGGCCGCCTTGGCGGAGGGCGCATGGGCCAGGGCGCTGATGGCCGTGTGCGGCGAGATCCGGTCGACGACGGCCAGAGCCTCGGGCAAGGTGCCGATCTCCAGCCCGAGGAGGCTGAAGCCGCACTTGGAGGGATCGCACAGGTGGTGCACCGCGTCGATGACGGAGAAGGGCGTCTCGCCGGTGACCTCCCAGGCGGGGATGGCCTCGCCGAAGCCCACGATGCCCTCGTCGGTGCGCAGCTTGATGACGACGTAGAACATGTCGTCGTTCACCGCGCTGGCGATGACGAAGGGCTCGCGCATGGCGAGCTTGACAGGGTAGACCTCCAGGGCCGTGATCCTCATGGCAGCCGCTCCAGCAGGTAGAAGGCGCGCTGGGCGCCGGGGATCTCGTCATCCGCCAGGAGGACGAACTCGGAGACGGCGTACCCACGATCGAAATAGGCCTCGAAGAGGCGGCGGGTGTGCTCGCGCCAGGGCCGGGCATGGGTGTCGCAGGCCCGGTCGATCATGGCCTGGAAGTTGACGGGGATCTCCACCGCCAGGACCGGCCCTTCGAGAGCGAGGTTCTCCTCTACGGAAAGACGGAAAGTGGGCTCGTCTGGATCCACCGCCGTGCGGTTCACTCGCGGCGTGGTGGGAAGAAGATCCCGAAGGCGTACGTCCTGGGCATCCAGCCAGGCTCGGGAGCCGCCCTCCATGCGCCCCCGGACACGCTCCTGGTCCAGCTCCCAGGTGACATAGAACCGGTCGGCGTCCACCCCTGCGTTGATGCCCACGAGGGTGTAGGCGCCCCGCTTGTAGGTCCGGCAGGTGGCGCCGCACTTGCGGATGTTGATGTTGGCATTGAGGCTTTGCAGAGGGTCGTAGGTCCAGCGGATGGTGAAGAGGCCTCGTCCCAGGGCTTCCCGCCGCTGGAGCTTCTTCAGTTCGTGGCCCACGGAGAGGCCATCCACCGCCATGAGGTGGCTGTACAGGAAGGGCCGGATGGCGCCCTCCGCCCACGCGAAGGCGGGCATCTCGCACACCATGCCCACCAGGCGCGGACGTCCTTCGATGGACACGTACGCCGCCAGCGTGGAGCCCCCGATGCCATCCAGGGCCTGCAGGCAGTGGGGCGGCACCCACTCGAAGGGCGGCTCCTGCCAGCAGGGCCCCTGGATGCGGGCCGCCTGATCGTACAGGGAGGCCAGCCGGGCCCGCTCCTCGTCCGTTCCCCGGGGCAGCTTCCCCAGGACGGCGAAGGTCACGTCCTCCAGCCGGACCCCGGCCGGCAGGGGCTCCAGGCGGTAGTCGGGGTCGTTTCCCATGGGCGGCTCCCCTCCGATGGTCGCATGGAAACCGGACCGTAACCGCCCCCTGGGCTCGTGGCATCGAAGGGTGCAGGAATGGGACTGCTCCGGTCCCCGTGCCCAAGAGGAGTGGCGAATGGCGATCAAGACCGTCTGGATCGAGGATGGCTGCATTTCCTGCAGTGCCTGTGAATCCGAGTGCCCCGATGTCTTCGTGGTGGATGGCACCAGTCTGATCAAGGCCGGCGTGCGCGAGGATGGCGTGGAAGACGACAACCTCGGCGCCAGATCGCCCTTGAAGGCCTCGCTCCAGGTCTCGCTGGAAGCCGGGATCCAGGCCGCAGCCTCGGCCTGTCCGGTGGAAGTGATCAAGTTCAGCTAAGCGTTGGCAGCGACCTTCTCCACTTCGGACCACACCCGCAGAAGGTTGCCACCGAAGATCTTCTCGAGGTCCTCGGCCCCGTAGCCGAGCTTCAGCAGCTCCCGGATCAGGTTCGGGTAGCGGGAGACATCCTCCAGCCCCGTTGGCACCGAACGGCCGACGCCATCGAAGTCGGAGCCGATGCCCACGTGATCCACGCCCGCCACCTGGACAGCGTGGTGGATGTGGGCGGCCACATCTTTCACGTCCGCCACCACGCCATGCTTGCCGTAGTCGTCCCCCAGGAAGCTGGAACCGAAGTTGATCTGGATGACACCGCCCTTCCTGGCCAGGGCACGGATCATGTCGTCGGACAGGTTCCGCTTGTGGCCGAAGGTCCCCGGCGCCGTGAAGGTCCTGCAGGAGCTGTGGGAGGCGATGACCGGAGCCTTCGAGAGAGCCAGCACCTGGGTGAAGGTCTCGTCGGACGTGTGGGAGACATCGACCATCATCCCCAGGCGGTTCATCTTCGCCACGACCTTGCGCCCGAAGGGACTCAGCCCCTTCCATGTGGCGGACGTGTCCGTGGACGAGTCGCAGAGCTGGTTGTCTTTCATGTGGCACAGGGTGATGTAGCGGATGCCCCGATCAAAGTACCGCTGCACGTTCCCCAGGTCGTCCCCCAGGGGGGCGCCGTTCTCCATGCCCATGGGCAGGCTCAGACGGCCCGCAGCCGCGTTCCTGCGCACCTCCGCGGGGGTGCGGGCCAGGGCGCAGGCCTCGGGCCAGCGCGTGGCCAGCGACTCCACCAGCTGGATGCGGGCGTTGGCAGTCTGGACAGCCAATCCCTTGGCATCCTCCTCCGGGGCCACGTAGATCGCCATGAAGGCGGCCTTGAGGCCGCCTCGTTTGGCACGCGTGAAGTCGAAATGCCCTAAGATTCCCTTTACCAGATCGTCCGTCGCCTTGGACATCTCCGGGTAGTCGATGTGGGAATCGACGATCAGGATCTTCGCGGCCAGGCGCTCCGCCTCGGCCTGGAGGGGATCGACCGGCGCCGCGCCCAGGAGGGTCGCGGTCACCACAAGGGCCGGAAGCAGCCGGGGAGAGAAGCCCCGGAAGACCCGGCGGCGGAACGCATCGATCACGGTGGATACCCTCGTCATTGCGAAGTGGAAACGGTGTCCCAGCGATGGGCGAAGACCTTCACGGCCTTGATCAGCTCCTCCCTCGACACGGAGCCCTTCTTCAGGGTCGTCTGGATCTGCGGCGAGTGCAGCCGCGCCAGGTCCTCGTGGTCCAGATCCTTGCCGGTGAGGATGACGATGGGGATGGCCTTCCACGCGTCATGGGCCATGACCTCGGCCACCAGCTGGAAGCCGTCCATGCCCGGCATCATCAGGTCCAGGATCATCACGGAGGGCTGGGCCCGCGCCAGCTGCTCGAGCGCGGCCTGCCCCCTTTCCGCGGTGACCACGTCGTAGCCCTCGGCGCTGAGGGACTTTCGGAGGCCTTCGCGGGTGTGGAGGTCATCCTCCACCACCAGGATGGAGGGGTTCCCGGATTCACGGCAGTGGCTGGCGATGACCTTCAACAGTTCGTCCACTGCCACGGGCTTCTGCAGGATGGCCGAGGCTCCCAGCGCGAAACCCTGGTCACGCCCATCCAGCATGGAGATCAGGATCACCGGGATGTCCTTCAGCACAGGGTCGGCTTTCAGCTGAGCCAGGACCTCCCAGCCGTCGATGCCGGGCATCAGCAGGTCCAGGGTGATCACGTCCGGGTGCAGCGAGCGGGCCATCTTGATCCCCTCGCTGCCATTGTTGGCCACGGCGGCCCAGAAGCCCTCCCGGGTGAGCATGCGCGAGAGGGCATCCCGCATGCTGAAGGCATCGTCGATGACGAGAACCGTCCCGCGATGGCCCGAGGTGAGGACCGCGGCGTGTTTCCGGA
>CAYZND010000084.1:0-11764 GCA_964479495.1 uncultured Mesoterricola sp. | reverse complement strand
GCTCGCCCGGCGCTCCAGCGCGGCCCTTCCCATTACTTGGACACGCTCCTAGATCTTCTTCGCGATCTTGACGATGGCATCGGGCAGGGTCATGCCCGTGGCCTTCAGGTTCGCCATGTGAATGACGAACTGGGGCTTGCCGCCGTCATCCACGATGGCCACGCTGCCCCCGAGCTTGAGCCAGGCCAGCTTCGGGACCACCACGAGACGGCCGTCGGCCTTGAGCTTCTTGACTTCGTCTTCCGTGGCGGCCCAGGCGAGCTTGAATCCCGGCGAGACGGAAACCCCGGCTGCCTCCAGGCTCTTCTTCAGGTTGGGGTCGTTGTTGCAGGCAAAGCCGAACTGGCCGGTGGCAGACACGAGTGTCTTCACGAACTTGGCCTGGACCTCTGGGGTCAAGTCTTCGGCAAAGAGGCCAAAGGAGAGTAGGAAGGCGACGGCGCTGATGTAGATGCGTCTCATGTGGTCTCCCCGGGGCGTTGGTTCATCCTGGTGCAATCCCGATCACTCGGCAACCTTTACATCGTCAGAAGGACGGGTTTCCTAAAATCGGAAAATTCAATGCACCCATAATGGTTATTCCAAGCCATGACGCAAGGGGCCTCGCGCTATTTCGGCGCCTTCAGCTTCTGGACGCGCATGGCTCCGGGCTGGAGGGGCAGCCAATGGTCCACGAAGAGGGGCTGCGCCACCTTGTCGGCGGCCTTCAGGCGCTTGAGGGTGCCGGACTGGTCCCTGGCGGCCAGCACGATGGCGAACGCGTGGGCCAGCGCAGCGAAGGAGGTGAGGCTGAAGCTGAAGAGCAGGTCCTCGCTGGGAACAGGAATGAGAATGTCCGCGTAGGGCGCCAGGGGAGAATCCTTCCGATCCGAGAAGGCGAGCACCTTGACCCCGTTCTGCCTGGCAAAGATGGCGGCGTCCACGGTCTCCCGGCTGTAGGGCGAGAAGCTGATGACCACCAGCAGGTCCTTGGGCCCCAGGTTCGCCACCTGGTTGGAGAAGTCCGATGGAATGGCTGCGATGCACGGCACGCCGGCCTGGGTCAGATAGAAGGCGATGATGAGCCCCATCACATGGCCCACGCCTCGCCCCAGGATCACCCGGTGATCCGCCTCCACCAGCAGCTGGGTGGCGGATTCCAGGATGGAGTGGTCCACCACCTGGATCATGCGGTTCAGGTGTTCCCCATCCCGCTTCACCACCTCGCCCAAGGCTCCGAACACATCGGTCGGCTGGCCGAGCTGCTCCAGCTCCGACTCGCCCGATCGAGCACTGCACGCATCCCGGAGCGCGTCCCGGAAATCGCTGAAGCCCTTGTAGCCCAGGTGCTTGGCGAAGCGCATCACCGAGCCCACGCTCACCTGGGCGCGCTCGGCCATGGACTCGATGCCCCACAGGGCGCCCAGGAGCGGGTCCGCCATGAGCACATCGGCGATGGCCCGCTGGGCGTCTGGCAGTTCCCGGTAGACGTTCGCGAGCCGGGTCTGGATGTTAGGGGAGGCAGGTTCGCTGGACATGGTGATGCGAAAAAGCTTATCACCGCGACCAAATTTTTACCTATAACCCCTTCGAAGGCTCACCACCCTCTCCTGGATACCCCGTAACAGGTGATTACAGATCCCTTAGCCAATATCCTTGAAAAGTAGAAAAAAGATATGGACACATGTATGCGCATACATCACCCTGTTCACACGCTACTTTCGCCCCCGCTCATCGGAGGACCGGTCCATGAAGCCCATTTCGCCTACCGCCGCGCTGCTCGCACTTGCGCTGAACAGCGCCGCCGGCGCGCAAACCGGCTCCTTAGGCGTGATCCTGCCGGCACCGGGCCCGGTGGAGGTGAAGGCCTTCGTTCTGGTGGAGCAGGGCGACCTGCCTATCGTCCTGTCGGCGCCCCATGGCGGAGAGGTAGCGATGGCGGGGATTCCCGAGCGGCAGTCTGGTGCGAACGATCTGGACGAGAACACCCTCCAGCTCGCCTTGGCCATCCAGAAGGAATTCACGACCCTTACGGGGGGGAAGAAGGCCTACCTCGTGGCAGGTCTCGTGAGCCGCCGCTATGTCGACTTCAATCGCGCCGCCGGCCGGGCCTATGAATCCGACGCGGTTGCGCCTGTCTACGAGGCATACCATGCAGCCTTGAACAGCGCGGTGAAGGAAGCCAAGGACAGGGTCGGAACGAAGGCGCTGCTCATCGACATCCATGGCCAGAGTGCCGACGTCACGAAGGTCTACCGAGGGACCCAGGACGGGCAGACCGCCGATCTCGCCCTGGTCTGCCTGAGCACGCCGGCCGGCCTGATCGCCACGATGGAACAGAAGGGGCTGCCGGTGCACCCCGGGACGGCCTCGGGTTGGGAACCCGCCGACTACAACGGTGGGTACATCGTCAGGACCTCAGGCCTGAAGGGCCGCGGTGGCATCAATGCCGTGCAGTTCGAGTTCGGTCATGACTTCCGCGGCGACGAGGCCACGACCGCCAAGGCAGCCAGGGCCTTCGCCGAAGCCCTCGTGGCGTATCTGAAGACACTGCAATCGTTCTAGTTAGGTATTCGGCGCAATTGTATGCGCATTCACTGTCAACAACCCCTGGTGGATCGTTCAGGTCCCCATCCCTCAAGGAGGAAGAAGATGAAGAGGCAGATCCTCGCCATCGTCCTGGCCGGCCTGGCTTCCGCGTCCATGGCCTTTGCGGCCGGGGGCGGAACGCTCCGCATCGCGACGGACCGCCAGCCGCGGAACCTCAACCCTGTCTTTGCGGATGATTCGGCCTCGGCCGAGATCATCTCCTACGTCTTCGATCCGCTCCTCCGTACTAACGAGAAGGGTGAGTATGAGCCGGTGCTCGCGGCCTCCCTGCCCGACATCTCCAAGGATGGCAAGACGATCACCTTCAAGCTCCGCAAGGGCATCAAGTGGCACGACGGCGTCGAACTGACTGCCGAGGATGTCAAATTCTCCCTCGAGCTGATCCTGAAGAAGGAGACCAACTCCCCGAACATCGGCTACATGGACGTCATCGAGAAGATCGAGATCATCGATCCCTACACCTTCAGGTTCCGCCTTGCCGATGTGGAATCGCAGATCATGCGCGATTTCTCCTCCGAGTGGATCGTGCCCAAGCACATCCTCTCGAAGATGACCAAGGACGAGATGGAGAAGGGTGACTACTCTCGCCTCCCCATCGGAAATGGCTCCTTCAAGATCGCGGAGAACCGGACCAACGAGCGCATCGTCCTTGTGACCAACAACTCGTATTACGGGAAGGCCCCCAAGCTCGACGGCATGGTCTCGCTCATCACGCCCTCAGGCACCACCGCCCTGCTCAAGGTGGAGACCGGCGAGGCCGACATCGCCGCCTGTCCTGCCGGGGACCGTGCCCGCATGAAGGGCAATCCCAAGCTCGAGCTCTACGAGTACCCTTCCACGGCGTTCGACTTCCTCCAGTACAACCTCAAGACACCCTTCTTCGGTGACAAGCGGGTCCGTCAGGCCTTCGCCCATGCCGTCAACATCGACGCGATCATCAAGGGGATCTACAAGGGCGGCTGCGTGCCTGCCGCGACGTCCTTCACACTTCCAGGGTTCTGGTTCGCCAATCCCAAGGTGAAGCCCTACACGTACGACGTGGAGCTCTCCAGGAAGCTCCTAGACGAGGCCGGCTGGAAGACCGGTCCCGATGGGATCCGTGCAAAGGACGGCAAGCGGTTCGAGATCGATATCCTCACCAACCAGGGCGACACTTCGCGCGAGAAGCTGGTGGTCTACCTGCAGACCGCACTCAAGGCGATCGGCGTGGAGGTGCATCCCAAGATCGTCGAGTGGAACACGCTCTTCGACGACTACGTGGACGCGGGCAAGTTCGATGCCTTCGTGAGTGGTTTTTCCGGTTCCAGGTACCCCGTGAACAACTACTACAAGACCGGGCACTACCTCAATGCCGGAAAGTATTCCAATCCCCACCTGGATAAACTCATGAAGGGGATCCGCGAGACCTTCGACCAGAAGAAGCAGCGGGATCTGAGTTTCGAGATCCAACAGATTCTCTCTGACGAGCAGCCTTACACCTGGTTCGTGTTCAAGAGCCAGGCCGACGCCGTGAGCAAGAACGTCAAGGGCGCAAAGTACCTGCCCTACCGCGGCGCCTACGAGATGTACATGTGGAGCGTCGCAAAGTAGCGGAGTCCCCAACCTGCGCCCCGGCCGGAAGGCGGTCCGGGGCGCGATCCGAGGGTCGAATTCATGTTGAGATACATCCTGAGGCGGGGGTTGAACGCAATCCCGCTCCTGTTCCTTATCACGATCATTACGTACCTGGTCATCAACCTGGCTCCGGGCGACCCCGTACGGATGTTCATCAACCCCGAGGCGAAGACCCAGATTGATCCGGAGATCCTTCGCGCGCAGTGGGGCCTCGACAAGCCCTTCTTCGTCCGCTACCTCATCTGGCTCGGGAATGTAATGAAGGGCAACCTCGGGATGTCGTTCTTCCATGGCCGGCCCGTGATGGAGGTCCTGTGGGAGGCCTTGCCCAACACGATCATCCTTTCCTTCGCCTCGCTGGTCCTCTCCCTCGTCGTGGCAGTACCCATCGGCATCTACAGCGCAGTGAAGCGGAACAGCGTCTTCGACTACCTCTTCTCCACTTTCTCGTTCCTGGGCGTGTCGATCCCCGGGTTCTGGCTTGGCCTGATGTGCATCCTGCTCTTCGCGCTGAAGCTCCAGTGGTTCCCGACCTCGGGCATGCGGGAGGTATACGACCACGTGGATGTCCTCGACCGGCTGCGCCACTTGGTCCTCCCGACGATCGTATTGGGCACGGGGACCATGGCGGGCGACATGCGCTACATGCGGAGCGCGATGCTGAGCGCCATCACACAGGACTTCGTCCGTACCGCCCGTGCCAAGGGGGCCAGCGAGAACAGGGTCATCCTGAAGCACGCCCTGCGGAATGCATTGCTGCCCATGGCGACCTCCATCGGCTTCATGATCCCCTCCCTCTTCTCGGGGGCCGCGGCGGTGGAGATCCTGTTCGCCTGGCCTGGGCTGGGCCGCGTGCTGATGCAGGCGAACTTCACGCGCGACTACCCGATCATCATGGGCGAGCTCATCCTCTTCAGCCTCATGGTGATCGTCGGAAGCCTCGCCTCCGACGTCCTCTACGCAGTCGTCGATCCGCGCATCAAGCTGGACTGATCCAAGGCACAAAGAATGGGAAACACCATGGCTCTTCAACCGGATCCTCGAAGCAGTTCGGCCTCGGTCGCCGAGTCCTTCGACCACAGCGACACCACACACAAGCGCTTCAAGGCGTTCTGGAAGAAGTTCCGGAAGAACAAGCTGGCCGTCGCGGGCCTCTGCACCCTGCTGTTCCTTTCGGCCACGGCCATCCTCGCTCCCGTGCTCTCGCCCTACGATCCCGCGGGAGATGCGAACGACATCCTCTTCGTGGACCAGGCCCCCTCCCTCCATTCCACGAGGCAGGCCGGGATGGACGGCGTGGAGCGGACCTATCCACCGAACCTCTTCGGCCGCGATGAGCTGGGCCGGGACGTATTCTCCCGCTGTCTGCACGCAGGGCGGATCTCCCTCTCCATCGGCCTCATCTCCGCCGGCATCGCGGTCGTCATCGGGACCATCGTCGGCAGCCTCGCCGGGTACTTCGGAGGCCTCCTCGACGACCTCCTCATGCGGTTCGTGGATGCCATCCGCGCCATCCCCACCTTCATCCTCCTGATCGCGATCATGTCCACGTGGGGGGGCACCGCGGTCACCGTGATGATCATCCTCGGCCTGACGAGCTGGACCGGCACCTCCCGTTATGTCCGGGCCGAGTTCCTATCGATCAAGGAGCGCGAGTACGTCCTGGCGGCGGAGTGTTCCGGCGTCTCCCATGCGCGGATCATTTCCCGCCACATCCTCCCGAATGCCATCGGCCCCATCATCGTCTCCGCCACGATGGGCATCGCCGGCGCGATCCTGTCGGAGTCCTCCCTCTCCTTCTTCGGTCTCGGCGTGCAGCCCCCAACCGCCAGCTGGGGGAACATGCTCATGGCCGCCCAGGACATCAACACGATGATCAATGCTCCCTGGAAGGCGATCTTCCCCGGTCTGCTCATCCTGGTGACGGTGCTCTCCTTCAACTTCGTGGGCGACGGACTCCGCGACACCTTCGATCCCAAGCTCAAGGACTAGGAGAGCCGGATGGACACCATTGTGGAAGTGAGGAACCTCAGCGTCCTCTTCAGGACGGAGGAGGGCGTGGTGAGGGCCGTGGATGGCCTGGACTTCGAGATCCGCAGGGGAGAGACCCTCGGGATCGTCGGCGAGTCTGGATGTGGCAAGAGCATGACGGCCTCCGCCTTGATGGGCCTCATCCCCAAGGCGGGGGAGATCGGAGCAGGCAGCACGATCCTGTTCGACGGAATCGATGTCGTGAGGGCGAGCAACGGCCAGCTGCGGCGCATCCGCGGGGACCGGGCGGCGATGATCTTCCAGGAGCCGATGACCTCCCTCAACCCCGTCTTCAAGATCGGGGACCAGATCCGCGAGGCCCTCGAGCTGCACCGCACCATGGCACGCAGCGCCATGGACGCCCGGGTGATCGAGCTGCTCTCCCTCGTGGGCATCCCCAGCCCGGAGCGTATCGCGGCCTCCTACCCGCACACCCTCTCGGGTGGCATGCGCCAGCGGGTCATGATCGCCATGGCCCTGGCCTGCGACCCGGAGCTGCTGCTGGCGGACGAACCCACCACCGCCCTCGATGTGACGATCCAGGCCCAGATCCTGGAGCTGATGAAGGACCTCAAGCGCAAGGTGAACGCTTCGATCCTCCTCATCTCGCACAACATGGGCGTGATCGCGGAGATGTGCGACCGGATCATCGTCATGTATGCCGGCAGGGCCGTGGAGGAAGGCCACGCCCGGGACCTCTTCGCCGACCCTCTCCACCCCTACACCGAAGGCCTGCTGCGCTCCATCCCGTCGGTGGCGGCAAAGCGCGAGCGGCTCGATTCGATCCCGGGCATGGTCCCCAATCCGCTGAGCATGCCTTCCGGGTGCGGGTTCGCACCGCGGTGTCCCTATGCCAGACCTGAGTGCTCGGAAGGCCAGCCCGGGCTGCTTCGCCTTGGGGAAGGCCGGGCCGTGCGCTGCTTTCTCCGGGGCTCCAGGGGTGAAGAAAGGATGGCGTCATGAGTGCCTACGTCGAGGTCTCCTCCCTCAGCAAGCACTTCGGCAGCAGGGCCGGGTTCCTTTGCCGGTCCACGCCCACGGTCAAGGCCGTGGATGGTGTCAGCTTCGCCATCGAGAAAGGCAAGACCCTTGGCCTCGTGGGTGAATCGGGATGCGGCAAATCCACCACCGGCCGCGTGCTGGTGCGGCTCTACCAGCCCACGGCCGGATCGTTCCGCCTGGGTGCCGAGGACGTCTTCAGCCTCCATGGCGCGGAGCTGCGGCGGAAGCGCCACGAGATGCAGTACATCTTCCAGGACCCCTATTCCTCGCTCAACCCCACCATGAACGTCGGGGACATCATCGGAGAACCCCTCCATGCCCATCGCATCGGCACCGTGGCGGAGCGGCGGGAGCGCATCCAGTACTTGATGGAGCGCGTGGGCCTGTCCCCCTACCACATCCGGCGCTACCCTCACGAGTTCTCGGGAGGCCAGCGCCAGCGCATCGGGATCGCCCGCGCCCTGGCGCTCGACCCGGGCTTCATCATCGCGGACGAAGCGGTCTCGGCCTTGGACGTCTCCATCCAGGCCCAGATCATCAACCTCTTCCAGGACATCCAGAAGGAGTTCGGGCTCACCTATCTCTTCATCGCCCACGATCTCTCGGTGGTGCGCCACATCTCGGACCGCATCGCGGTCATGTACCTGGGCCGCATGGTCGAGCTGGCCGATGAGGCGCAGCTGTTCGAGTCACCCCGGCACCCCTACACGAAGGCCCTCCTGCAGGCGGCTCCCGTGCCGGACCCCGGCTCCAGGGCCGAGCGCCAGGTCCTGCAAGGGGATGTCCCCAGTCCGGCGAATCCGCCCTCGGGGTGCGCCTTCCGGACACGCTGCCCTGCGGCCCTGCCCCGCTGCGCGGAGACCCGCCCGGAACTCCAGGACGTGACCCCTGGACACGCCGTGGCCTGCCTGCGCGCCGACGAGCTGTGAGACCTGGATCGCGATGAACATCCGACCTCTCATCGGCATCACCATGTATTTCGTTCCGGACCGGGAGCTGGGACCGGGGCAGCGGCTGCGCGGCGTGGAGGGCCAGGATCTCCTGGCTTCCACGGCGGACTATGCGCGAGGGATCGACCTGGCCGGTGGGATCCCCTTCCTCGTCCCGCCAACCCTCAGGCCGGAGTCCGTGCCAACGACCCTCTCGCACCTGGACGGCCTGCTCCTTGCGGGGGGGGAGGACGTCGCCCCCACCTGGTATGGCCGCCCGAACGAGGCTGGCTTGGGTCCTCGGGTGCCCGAGCGGGACACCTTCGAGTTCCGTCTGCTTGCGGAAGCCCTCCGACAGGGGCTCCCGCTGCTCGCCATCTGCCGGGGCATGCAATTGGTCAATGTCCATTTCGGTGGCACGCTCGTGCAGGATCTTCCTGCAAGTCGCGGAGCCATCGACCACGCCAGCCGCTCGGCAGGAACCAAGTGGGCCGGCGCCCACCGTGTCCAGCCCGAGCCCGGCAGCGGCCTCGCCCGCCTCTTCCCGGAGAAGGATGGGCCCCTCTGGGTGAACAGCTTCCACCACCAGGCCGTCGAACGGGTGGGCGAGGGGCTGTCGGTGGCGGCAAGGGCCGAGGACGGCCTGGTGGAGGCCCTGGAGACGCCAGGGGGCTCGCTGCTCGCGGTCCAGTGGCACCCCGAGATGATGTTCGAACAAGCACCCGCCCAGCTGGCCCCCTTCCGGTGGCTGATGGAGCGGGCGGAACGGAGGAACGCGTGAAGGAGGCGGATGCGATGCTGCTGATCAGCCACGGCAAGGTCTACACGATGGAAGGGGAACCCTTGGAAGGGGCCGATGTGCTGGTCGCCGAGGGGCGCATCCAGGCGGTGGGCCAGGGTCTGGAGGCGCCGCCCACTGCTCGCCGGATCGATGCCGCCGGCTGCCATGTGTTGCCTGGCCTGGTCGACGCCCACACCCACTTGGGCATCTGGGAGGAGGGATCCGGCCTGAAGGGCGCCTTCGGCAACGAGGACCCCGATCCCGTGACCCCACATTTGCGGGCCCTCGACGCCATCAATCCACAGGACGAGTCCTTCCAATGGGCCCGCGAGGGCGGCGTGACCACCGTGGCCAATGGCCCCGGCAGCGGCAATGTGATCGGGGGGCAATGCTGCGTCATGAAGACGGCCGGGCAGTGCGTGGATGACATGCTGATGATCCCCTACGCCGCCATGAAGTGCGCCTTCGGAGAGAATCCGCTCTCGACGCATGGCGACAAGGGACGCTCCCCGGCCACGCGCATGGCCGTCGCCGCCACCCTCCGCGAGTGGTTGGACCGGGCCTTCGAATATGACAGGAAGCTTGGCACCACTCTGAATGGCGCCTCTCCGCGGCCTGAGCGTGACCGAAAGCTGGAGGCGATGCTTCCGGTCGTGCGGGGCCAGGTGCCGCTGAAGGCCCACGCGCATCGGTCGGATGACATCCTCACCGCCGTGCGCATCGCGCAGGAGTTCGGTGTCCGGCTCACCCTTGACCACTGCTCCGAAGGCCATCTCATCGCCTCCGAGCTGGCTCACGCCGGCTTCCCGGCCATCGTCGGTCCCTTCGCCTTCGTGGGGAAGTCCAAGAACGAGCTCCGGCACCGTAGCCTGGAGACCCCCGTGGCGCTCTGGAGGGCTGGTGTGAAGGTGGCGATCACCACCGACGCGACGGTCGTCCCACCGCAGTACCTGGCGCTGTCCGCCGCGCTGGCCTGCCGGGAGGGCCTGCCCGAGACCGAGGCGCTCCGGGCCATCACCCTTGGTGCCGCGGAGATCCTCGGCGTGGCCGACCGCGTGGGCAGCCTCGCCGCCGGCAAGGATGCGGACATCGCCATCTTCGACCGGCATCCCTTCGATGGACGCGCCCGCGTCATGGCGACCTTGGTCCGCGGGGCTCTCGTCCACGGCGGCCACGCCTGATCCCGAGCCCATCAGGGATATACTCGGACTGGCCTGCTGCGATGTGTTGACCTCACCCTTTTGGAGCCCCTGGTTCATGTCCGTCACGTTCTACGAAGTCGCACGATTGGCCAAGGTCTCGACCGCCACGGTCTCCCGGGTGCTCAACCGGACCGGCAACGTGAAGCAGGACACCGTGGACCGGGTGATGGAGGCCGTCAAGGCGCTGGGCTACTACCCCAACGCCAGCGCCAAGAGCCTGGCCGGGGCTGGCACACGCACCATCGGCGTCGTCCTCCCGCCCCTGGCGGACCTCTCCTTTCCCGACAGCTTCACGCTGGACTTCCTGAACGGTGTGCAGACCGTCCTGATCGAGCGGGGCTATGGCCTGCTGCTCCTCGACGCCAAGAGCGATCCTCCGGGCTACTTCGATGCCTACCGGGAACGGCGGATCGAGGGCCTCATCGCCCTGGAGTCCATGGTGGAGACGGTCAGCCACTTCCACCAGATGAGAAAGGCGGACTTCCCGATCGCGCTGGTCAGCGACTTCGGGCAGATCGAAGGCGTGTCGCGCGTGGACATCGATGTGGAAGGGCTCTTCGACCAAGGCGTCAAGCTCCTCCGGGACCTGGGCCACCAGCGCATCTGCCTGGTGATCTACGACCATCGTCCCGCTTCCGAGTCCGCCCGCATGGCCGCGGCCCAGAAGGTGATCAAGTCACGCTGCCGGAAGCGAGGCTCCAAGGTGATGTACACCTTCGGGCTCCGTTTCGGTCTCTATGCAGCCCTCCTCGAGGAGGTCCGCACCGGAGGCTACGATGCCCTCTTCGTGGACAGCCCCCAGATCGCGCGCTATGCCCTGGAAGCGGCACGCGAGACCGGCCTGAAGATCCCGGACGACCTGTCCTTGTTGGCCCTCGACTACACCAGCTACGACACCAAGCTCATCATGCCCCCGGTGGACGCCCTCACCGTGCCCAGCTTCGAGATCGGCAAGACCGCCGCCGAGTTCGTGTTCGACCGCCTCAAGGATGGCGATCGAGTGAAGGTCGAGCGCATCCGATCCCAGCACCTCGCATACGGCTCCATCCGCCCCAGGACCTGAACACCGCGTCAGGCGTGTGGAACCATATGGAATTCCGAATTTGTATGCGCATACAATTCCAGCCTCAGCCGTTCAACCACCCCCCACTCACGGAGGCACTCGCCATGAAGTACGGAAAGATCTTCCTCACGCTCGCCAGCCTCGCCACGATGGCCAGCCTTTCGGCCTGGGGCCAGGAGGCCAAGCCCATCCAAGTGGGCGTTGTGCTCACGGCCACGTTCATGGAGAAAGCCCAGAAGGATGTCTGGGTGTTCACGGCGGAGGACGGCTTGGCGTACGACATCACGGTGGTGGACGGCTACAACAGTGGCGCCAACAAGGCCGAATGCCCGCTGAAGAATCCCATCCGCGCCACCCTGACCCGCATCCAGAAGGACACCGATCCGGCCTCGATCTATGAGCCTTCGGTCTACACGAACCTGAACGATGACAAGAACGGGGGTTGGACGCCCGACAAGGCCGAGGGGCCCGTGGCCCGGATCAAGGCCGTTGGAACGAAGGTCTACGTGATCGTGGTGCCCGACAGCAAGAAGAACGCCTACCCCGGTGACTA
>CAYZND010000083.1:0-11792 GCA_964479495.1 uncultured Mesoterricola sp. | reverse complement strand
GGCTCCAGCTTCTGGTACTCTTCACTCCACTTCACCATCATCGGGTACAGCGCCCACGCTCCAGAGACGCGGATCGTGACGCGCGCTGACTCGCCATTGCCGGTCACATCCTGACGGCCGCAGCCGATCCCGAATGATGCAAGCGCCAGCGCTGTCACCACTCCGGTGAAGGTGCATGACCGTCTGGTTATTCGGTAGGCCGGCATGGGCAGCTCTCGTGATGATGTATTGACAGATACTATCAGCACGAACCCACGAAAGCAGCGGACCCGCAGGGTTTCAGGGCCCGTCGCTCGCTGGAGGGAACTCCCCGGTTAGCCCATACCATGTTTCTTCATGATCGCAGCGCGCTGGGTGTCGAACTCCTGCTGGGTGATCAACTGAGAATCGAAGAGATCCTTCAAGTCAGTCAACTCTTCCTTGAGGGTCTTTGCGGGAACGGCTGGAACGCTTGGTGCTGCGGGCGCTGATCCTGCGGGGAAGGGGGCCTGGGCCATCTGCCCCATGGCACCGCCCATCTGTTGCCCCATCATGTTGCCCATGCCAACGCCCAGGCCGAGCCCCATGCCCATGCCGGCCATTCCGCCCGGGTTCTGTGCCGCCAGGGGAAGAGAGTCGGCCACCTGCATCTGGGTGTAGGCGCCCATCACCGGAGCCATCAGGCCCACCTGGGTGCGCTTGTCCATCATCGCTTCCACTTCCTCGGGGAGGCTGATGTTCTCGATGAACAGCTTGGAGCACTCCAGGCCCATGGTCTGGAACTCGGGGTCCATCTTCTGGCGCAGGAGGTCGGAGAGCTCGTCGTATTTCGCCGCCAGGTCGAGGGCCGGGATCTTGGCTTCGCCCAACGCATCGGTGAAGCGGCTCACGAGGCTCTTGCGGAGCTGGTCCTGGATGTCCGCGATGGTGTAGACGCCGTTGGTGCCCACCACGTTTTTCAGGAAGCTCTTGGCATCGACCACTCGGATGGAGTAGATGCCGAAGGCCCGGATGCGGAGGACGCCGAAGTCCTGGTCCCGCATCATGATGGGATTCGGTGTTCCCCAGCCGAGGTCGTTGAAGAGCTTGGTGTTCAGGAAGTAGACATCGGACTTGAAGGGGCTCTCGAAGCCATACTTCCAGCCCTTGAGAGTGGCCAGGATGGGCAGGTTCTGAGTGTTCAGGGTATGGGTGCCTGGAGCAAAGGCGTCGGCGAACTGGCCCTCGTTGACGAAGACGGCCGCCTGGCTCTCGCGCACCACCAGCTTGCCCCCGGTCTGGATCTCCTGGCCGCGCATGGGAAAGCGCCAGGCCATCACGTCGTTGGAATCGTCCAGCCATTCGAGGATGTCGAGGAATTGGGCTTTGCCCCAGTCCATAAGACCCATGATGAGGACTCCTTGCGGCACACGGCCGGGGTCCAGTTTACTCCTAAGGGGAACAGCGGACTGTCTATTCCGCCCATCCGGCATCTGCGCAGGCTCGGCGGCTTCTCCTGGACGCCTGTCGGGATCAGTCTGCTACGACGCCTTTGCCTGTCCGGATCCGTTCTGCGATCGCGCTGGTGCTGTGTCCGGGCAGGAAGGGCACGAGGACCAGTCGTCCGCCCCGGTTTTCGACGATGTCCCGGCCCACCACGTTCTCCGGGGTATAGTCGCCTCCTTTGGCAAGGATGTCCGGCTGGAGGGCCTGGATGAGGTTGAAGGGTGTGTCCTCTTCGAAGCGCACCACGGCATCGACGCTCCGGAGGCCAAGGAGGATCATGGCCCGGGCGTGTTCATCCTGTAGGGGCCGGCTAGGACCCTTCAGCCGTGCCACGCTCGCATCGCTGTTGAGCCCCACCACCAGGAAGTCCCCCATGGCCTTGACATCCTCCAGATACTTCACATGTCCGGGATGAAGGAGGTCGAAGCAGCCATTGGTGAAGCACAAGATGCCCGGCCGTCGGGGGAATCGGTCCCAGAAGGCGGCCGGCGTGAGGAAGAAACGATCCAGTGACGTCATGGGGGGTCCAGGATAAAATGGAGGGTTGCGGTTCCGACCGCCTCCCTTTCGAGGATGCCATGCCGTTGTATGAATATCGCTGTCAGGTTTGCGGGGAGCTGGAGGAGAAGATCCAGAGCTATGCCGCTTCCACCGAACACGATTGCCCCAAGTGCGGTGCACGGGACGGCATGACGCGGCAGATCTCCCAGGTGGCCTTCAACCTGTCCGGGGGGGGGTGGTATGCCCAGGGGTATTCCGACAAGGGGGCCGCCCCTGCGAAGGAACCCACCCCAGCGCCCGCTTCCGGCGGCTGCTGTGGGGGCGGATGCGCCTGTAAGCCTGGTGCGTGACCCCGCTTCAAAAGTTGACATTCCGCTTGTTCCCGGTAAGCTTATCAGTTCCCGGTCCAGATAGGGCCGAAGCTACATGTCCATCCGACGTCGACCCCTCAAGGGTGAGCGACCTCTCGGGTCCAGGCGCAACCCTTTCCCGCGCCTTCCACAGGAGGTTGGAGTGCCAACCATCAATCAGCTGATCCGCCAAGGGCGGACCACCTTTGAAAACAAGACCAAGAGCCCCGCGCTCGACGCCTGCCCGCAGAAGCGCGGCGTGTGCACTCGCGTGTTCACCACCACCCCCAAGAAGCCCAACTCGGCGCTTCGCAAGGTGGCCCGTGTGCGCCTCACCAACGGCATCGAGTGCACCACCTACATCCCGGGCGTGGGCCACAACCTGCAGGAACACTCCATCGTGCTGATCCGCGGTGGCCGTGTGAAGGACCTGCCGGGCGTGCGCTACCACGTGGTGCGCGGTACCCTTGACGCCACCGGCGTCGCCAATCGCAACCAGTCCCGTTCCAAGTACGGCGCGAAGCGGCCCAAGGCCGCGGCCGTGAAGAAGTAGGAGGGCAGACATGAGCCGTCGTTCTACTCCCGCCAAGCGCGAGATCCTGCCGGATCCCGTCTACAATAGCGTCGCCGTCACCAAGTTCGTCAACGTGCTCATGGAGCGCGGCAAGAAGGCCACCGCCGAGCGCATCCTCTACGGAGCGCTGGAGATCGTGGCCAAGAAGTCCGGCGAAGAGGCCCTGGAAGCCTTCCAGAAGGCGCTCAACAACATCAAGCCCACCGTCGAGGTGAAGTCCCGTCGCGTCGGCGGCGCCACCTACCAGGTCCCCGTGGAGGTTCCCCAGAACCGCCGCCAGTCCCTGGCCATGCGCTGGCTCAAGACCTACGCTGCTTCCCGCGGCGAGCGCACCATGCGCGACAAGCTGGCCGGCGAGATCCTGGACGCCATGAACTTCCGCGGCGCCTCCATCAAGAAGAAGGACGATGTCCACAAGATGGCCGAGGCCAACAAGGCGTTCGCTCACTTCCGCTGGTAGTCACAGTCCGTTCACAAACAGGGCCGATCATCTAGGATCGGCCCTCGTTTTGCCGAGTTCCCGAGTTTTCTGAGACCTGAAGGAGGCCCCCGTGGCCCGCGCGACATCCCTCGATCGATACCGCAACATCGGCATCATGGCTCACATCGATGCCGGGAAGACGACCACGACGGAGCGCATCCTCTACTACACCGGCAAGATCCACAAGATCGGCGAGGTGCACGAGGGCGCGGCGACCACCGACTGGATGGTCCAGGAACAGGAGCGGGGCATCACGATCACCTCCGCCGCCATCACGGCCGCCTGGGCTCCCCAGACCGGGCAGTGGACGGATGTGGAGCACCGCATCAACATCATCGACACCCCGGGCCACGTGGACTTCACCGCCGAGGTGGAGCGCAGCCTGCGCGTGCTGGACGGAGCTGTGGCCGTATTCTGCGCCGTGGGCGGCGTCCAGCCCCAGAGCGAGACCGTCTGGCGGCAGGCCAACAAGTACAAGGTTCCCCGCCTGGCCTTTGTCAACAAGATGGACCGCGTGGGAGCCAACTTCTACCGCGTGCTGGACATGATGAAGTCGCGGCTCGGTGCCCGCCCGCTCCCCCTCCAGATCCCCATCGGGGCCGAGGATTCCTTCCTGGGCGTGATCGACCTCGTGATCATGAAGGCGCTGATGTTCGACGAGGCCGACAAGGGCTTCAATGTCGTCTACAGCGAGATTCCTGCCGATTACCTCGAGGATGCCAAGAAGTGGCATGAGCACATGGTGGAGATGGTCGCCGAGACGGACGAGCATCTGATGGAAAAGTACCTGGGCGGAGAGGCGCTGACGGAGAACGAGATCCGCGAGGCCATCCGCAAGGGCTGTGTCAACTTGACCTTCACGCCAGTCACCTGCGGCTCCGCCTTCAAGAACAAGGGTGTGCAGCCCCTGCTGGATGCGGTCGTCAGCTACATGCCCAGTCCCCTCGACATTCCCCCCATCCAGGGAATCGATGGCGATGGTAATCCCACCGAGCGCAAGGCCGACGACAACGAGCCCTTCAGTGCCCTCATCTTCAAGATCATGGCCGACCCCTTCGTGGGCAGCCTGTCCTTCATTCGCGTCTATTCCGGGGTGCTGGCAGCCGGGGCTGGTGTCTTCAATACCACGAAGAACCGCCGGGATCGTGTGGGACGCCTGCTCCAGATGCACGCCAACAAGCGCGAGGAGATCCAGGAGATCCGGACCGGCGACATCGGCGCCGCGGTCGGTTTCAAGGACGTTTACACAGGCGAGACCATCTGCGACGAGAACCACCCGGTGATCCTCGAGAGCATGGACTTCCCCGATCCCGTGATCCAGGTGGCCATCGAACCCAAGACCAAGGCCGATCAGGAGAAGATGGGCATCGCTCTCCAGAAGCTGGCCCAGGAGGATCCCACCTTCAAGGTCCACACGGATCCCGAGACCGGACAGACCATCATCGCCGGCATGGGTGAGCTTCACCTGGAGATCATCGTCGATCGCATGCTTCGCGAATTCAAGGTGGATGCGAACGTCGGCAAGCCCCAGGTGGCCTACCGCGAGACCATCCGCAAGAAGCAGGACGCGGAAGGCAAGTTCGTCCGCCAGACCGGCGGTCGCGGCCAGTATGGCCACGTCCGCGTCACGGTCGAGCCCAACGAGACCGGCAAGGGCTACGAGTTCGTCAATGCCATCGTGGGCGGCGTGGTCCCCAAGGAATACATCAAACCTGTGGATCAGGGCATCCAGGAAGCCCTCACCTCTGGCGTCCTGGCGGGCTACCCGGTGGTGGACATCAAGGTTACCCTCTACGATGGCAGCTACCACGAAGTGGACTCCAACGAGATGGCCTTCAAGATTGCCGGTTCCATGGCCTTCAAGGCCGGATGCGAGAAGGCCCAGCCGGTCCTGCTCGAGCCCATCATGGCCGTGGAAGTCGAGGTCCCCGAGGACTACATGGGCGACGTGATCGGCAATCTGAACAGCCGCCGCGGACGCATCGAGAACATGGAAGACCGCTCCGGCATCAAGGTCGTCACCTCCAAGGTGCCCCTCGCCGAGATGTTCGCCTACTCCACGACCCTGCGCTCCATGACCCAGGGACGCGGCACCTACACCATGCAGTTCAGCCACTACGAAGAAGCGCCGCGGAATGTCTCGGAAGAGATCATCGCCAAGGCGAAGGGAACACGCTAGCGCCTGTCCCCGGCCGGAGGGATAAGACCCACCGGCCCCAGCCTTCCACAGCCCTTTACGGAGGGTGAGGCCATGAGCAGTACGGCCTCTTGATACGCCAGCCAGCCGGGGGACGCCCCGGAAGGCCTTGAAAACCAAAAAAGCCATTGCATTTGCATTGGCTTTTGCTATTCTGATCAGCCCTGTCCCTGTCCATAGGGACTCCAATCCATACGGGCGGTCAGCGCCCCACATCTATGGACGGCCCAGTCCGTCCCAATGGAGTGAAGATGAAAGATAACATTCGCATCCGTCTGCGAGCCTTCGACCATCGTCTGCTTGACCAGTCGACCCGGGAGATCGTGGACACCGCCAAGCGCACGGGCGCCCAGGTGGCCGGTCCCATCCCCCTTCCGACCCGGATCTCCAAGTTCACGGTGAACCGGTCCCCCCACGTGGACAAGAAGAGCCGCGACCAGTTCGAAGTCCGCACCCACAAGCGGCTCCTCGACATCCTCAACCCCACGCAGAACACCGTGGACACGCTCATGCGCCTGGATCTTCCCGCCGGCGTCGACGTCGAGATCAAGGTGTTCAGCCGTCAGGGCAACCGGTAAAGGCGAGGGGTAGAAGCAATGAGCAAAGGAATCATCGGAAAGAAGCTGGGCATGACCCAGATCTTCAATGAAAAGGGGCAGATCGTCCCCGTGACCGTCATCCAGGCCGGTCCCTGTGTCGTCGTCCAGCGCAAGACCTCCGCCAAGGAAGGATACGAGGCCGTGCAGATCGGCTTCGTGGATCCCCAGGGCGGCAAGCGCGCCTCCAAGCCCGAGCGTGGCCACTGCGAGAAGCACGGTGTGGCTCCCGTCCGCGTGCTGCGTGAGCTGCGCGTCGAAGCTGGCGACCCCCTGAAGGAAGGGGACAGCGTCCTGGCCAGCCAGTTCGACGAGAAGGCCAAGGTCCATGTGACCGGCATCAGCAAGGGGAAGGGTTTCGCCGGCGTCATCAAGCGGCACCACTTCGCTGGCGGCCGCGCGACCCACGGCTCCATGTTCCACCGCGCCCCCGGATCCATCGGCGGCAGTTCCTATCCCAGCCGCGTCTGGCCGGGCATGCGCATGGGGGGCCACATGGGCTCCGAGCAGGTCACCGTGCGCAATCTGGAGATCGCCAAGGTGGACGCCGAGAACAACCTGCTGCTCATCAAGGGTGCCGTCCCCGGCCCCAAGGGCGGCTACGTCGTGATCAAGCAGGAGGCGTAAGATGGCCGTCTTTCAGCACCCCGTCGTCAATTTCGAAAACAAGCAGGTCGGCACCGTGGACCTGCTCCCCGAGGTCTTCAAGCTCGAGGACATCAACCAGCACCTGATCTGGGAAGCCGTGCGTCATTTCCTGGCCAAGCGTCGCCAGGGCACCGCCAAGACCAAGGACAAGAGCGAAGTCTCCGGCTCCGGCAAGAAGCTGTGGAAGCAGAAGGGCACCGGCCGCGCGCGCGTCGGTTCCGTTCGCAGCCCCCTGTGGCGCCACGGCGGCACGGTCCACGGACCGCGTCCCCGCAGCTATGACTATGCCTTCCCCAAGAAGGCCCGCCGCTCGGCTCTCCGTCACGCCCTTTCCGCCAAGCTTGCCGCCGGCCAGCTGATGGTGGTGGAGAACTGGGACGTCGAAACCCACAAGACCAAGGCCCTGGCCGCGACCCTCACCAAGATGGGCGTGGGCGGATCGGCCCTGCTGGTGGGCACCGAGGCTTCGGAGAAGGTGACCTTCGCCGCGGGGAACAACCCCAAGGTGCAGACCGTCGAGAGCCTGGGTGTCAACGTCTATGAACTTCTGAAGTACGACCAGGTCGTCTTCTCCAAGGACGCGATCCTGGCCCTGCAGGAAGTGGTGAAGCCATGACCAAGATCTTTGAAGTGATCCGCAAGCCCCTGCTCACCGAGAAGGGCCAGATTCTGCGCGAGAAGAACATCCAGGTGTTCGAGGTGGCCCCCTGGGCTTCCAAGCACCAGATCAAGGAGGCCGCCGAGCTGCTGCTCCAGGCCAAGGTGAAGTCCATCCGGACCGTCAAGGTCCCCGCCAAGGCCAAGCGCCTGGGCCGGTGGATGGGCCAGACCAGCGCAATGAAGAAGGCTTATGTGGAACTGGTCGAAGGCCAGGCTCCCGCGACCGAGAAGTAGGCCCCATTCCAACCTCGCGGGCGGACAAGCATTGCCACTATCGCCCGCCACTTTTCAGGCAAGAGGAAACCGATGAGCATCAAGCTGCTCAAACCAACGACCCCCGGTCAGCGGGGCATGTCGAAGCAGGGCTTCGAGGAGATCACCTCCGACAAGCCTGAGCGTTCGCTCCTGGCCAAGCGCAACCGGACCGGCGGCCGCAACAACAACGGCCGCATCACCACCCGCCACATCGGCGGCGGCCACAAGCGCCGCTACCGCATCATCGACTTCAAGCGGAACAAGATCGACATCCCCGCTCGCGTCGCCACCATCGAGTACGATCCCAACCGCACCGCTCGCATCGCCCTGCTGGTTTACGCCGACGGCGAGAAGCGCTACATCCTGGCTCCCGATGGCCTGGAAGTGGGTCGCACGGTCCTGGCGGGCAAGAACGCCGACATCCTGGTGGGCAACACCCTGCCCCTCAAGAACATCCCCCTGGGCACGGAAGTCCACAACATTGAAATGAAGCCGGGCAAGGGCGGCCAGATCGCCCGCGCCGCCGGGACCTTCGCCCAGCTCGTGGCCAAGGACGGCGACTACGCCCAGCTCCGCATGCCCTCCGGCGAAATCCGCAAGATCCATCTGGATTGCAGCGCGACCATCGGCAAGGTGGGCAACCTGCAGCACGAGAACGTGGCTCTTGGCAAGGCTGGCCGCAGGATCTGGCTGGGCGTCCGCCCGACGGTCCGCGGCGTGGTCATGAACCCCGTGGATCACCCGCACGGTGGTGGTGAAGGCAAGACCTCCGGTGGCCGTCATCCTGTGACGCCTTGGGGTCAGCCGACTCGCGGCTACAAGACGCGCAACAACAAGCGCACCACCAAGTTCATCGTCAAGCGGATCAACTAGGAGAGTCACACATGGCACGTTCGCTAAAGAAAGGGCCATTCATCGACGGCCACCTGCAGAAGAAGGTTGAGACCGCCCAGGCGGCCATGGACAAGCGCGTGATCAAGACCTGGTCCCGCCGCTCCACCGTGATCCCCCAGATGATCGGTCTGACCATCGCCGTCCACAATGGCAACAAGTTCATTCCCGTCTACGTAACCGACAACATGGTGGGTCACAAGCTCGGCGAGTTCGCCGCGACCCGCACATTCAGGGCCCACGCCGGCAAGTCCGACGCCAAGGCGAAGGGGAAGTGACATGACCGACATCGTTTCAAGCGCCACGATCCGGCACCTCCGCGGCTCCGCCCAGAAGGCCCGGCTGGTGGTCGACCTCATCCGCGGCAAGCAGGCCGGCGAAGCCCAGTGGATCCTCAACAGCACCAAGAAGTACGCCGCTGCGCCCATCAAGAAGCTGCTTGACTCCGCCATCGCCAACGCCATCGACAAGGACCCCGCCGTGAATCCCGACGAGCTGATCGTCAAGACGGCGTTCGTGGACGAGGGCTTCCGCATGAAGCGCGTCCGGCCTGCCCCCATGGGCCGTGCCTACCGCGTGCAGAAGCGCACTTGCCACATCACGCTGCAACTGGGTCGGGAGGAGTAAGCCATGGGACAGAAATGCCATCCCTACGGATTCCGTGTCGTTCACACCAAGAACTGGCACAGCAAGTGGTTCGCCAAGCGTGAGTACGCCCACCTGCTGCACGAAGACCTCAAGCTCCGCAAGGAGCTGAAGGCCCAGCTCCATGGCCTGAACGCCATGATCAGCAAGATCGACATTGAACGCGCCGCCGACAAGGTCACGGTCCGCATCTTCACCGCCCGTCCCGGCATCGTCATCGGCCGCAAGGGAGCCGAGATCGACAAGCTGCGCGAAGAACTCCAGAAGAAGCTCAACCGTCCGGTGAGTGTCGACATCCAGGAGATCAAGAAGCCTGAGATCGACGCCCAGCTCGTGGCCGAGGGCGTCGCCCAGCAGCTCGAGCGACGCATCGCCTTCCGCCGCGCCATGCGCAAGGCGGAGGAAGCCGCCATCCGCTTCGGCGCCAAGGGCTTCAAGATCAAGGTCTCGGGTCGCCTCAACGGCGCCGAGATCGCCCGCACCGAGGACTACCTCTCCGGCCAGATGCCCCTCCAGACGATCCGCGCCAATGTGGACTACGGCTTCGCCGAAGCCCATACCACCTACGGCGTGATCGGCGTGAAGGTGTGGGTGAACCTGGGCGAGGCCGCCCTCGAAACCGTGAAGCGCTGAGGTGAACCCATGTTGATGCCGAACAAAGTCAAGCACCGCAAGGTCCAGAAGGGCCGCACCCGGGGCATCGCCACGCGCGGCAACGAGCTCTCCTTCGGGGATTACGGGCTCAAGGCCACCGAGCACTGCTGGGTCACCAACCGCCAGATCGAAGCCGCCCGTATCGCCATGACCCGCTACATCAAGCGCGGCGGTCGCATCTGGATCCGTATCTTCCCTGACCGTCCCACCACCAGCAAGCCCGCCGAGACCCGCATGGGCTCCGGCAAAGGCGCTCCCGATGGCTGGGTTGCCGTGGTCCGTCCCGGCCGCGTTCTCTTCGAGATGGAAGGCGTGGACGAGAAGACCGCCCACGAGGCCCTTCGTCTGGCCCAGATGAAGCTGTCCGTGGCGTCCGAATTTATTTCCCGCACGCCGCCGGAGGAATGAGATGAGCAAGAAACAGCCTTTCAACGAACTGGCCGGCAAGAGCATCGAGGAACTGGCCCAGCTGGAGGCCGATCTGGCCGCCAAGCGCTTCACCCTGCGCTTCCAGCACGCTGTGGGCCAGGTGGAGAACACCGCCGAGATCCGCAAGACGCGTCGAGAGCTCGCTCGCGTCAAGACCGCCCTCCAGATGAAGCTGGCCGAGTGAGGTAAACCATGAGCCTAGAAAACAAGATGATCCGCAGTGGCATCGTGGTCTCCAACAAGGCCGACAAGACGGTCGTGGTGAAGGTGGAGCGCAAGTTCCAGCACCCCCTCTACAACCGGACGGTCAAGAGCACCAACAAGTTCATGGCCCATGACGAGACCAACGCCTGCCAGATCGGCGACGAGGTCAAGATCGTGGAGTCCCGTCCCCTGTCCAAGCGCAAGCGCTGGACGGTCCTCGAGATCGTTCAGAAGGCTGGCGAGTAAGGAGCTGACATGATTCAGATGGGATCCATGCTCACGGTCGCCGACAATTCAGGCGCCAAGAAGATTTGCTGCATCCTCCCCCTCGGGGGCGGTGTCGGCAAGACCGCCCAGCTGGGCGATGTCATCACTGCGTCCGTCAAGGAAGCCATTCCTGGCGGAACCGTGAAGAAGAAGGCCGTCGTCCAGGCCGTCATCGTCCGCCAGCGGAAGGCTTTCCGCCGCAAGGACGGCTCCTACATCCGCTTCGACGAGAACGCCGCCGTCATCATCAAGAAGGATGGCGAGCCCGTCGGCACCCGCGTCTTCGGACCCGTGGCCCGCGAGCTGCGCGAGCGGAAATACATGAAGATCGTTTCCCTCGCTCCTGAGGTGCTGTAATGGACAAGCCGGTCAAGATGAAGCTCAAGAAGGGCGACGATGTCGTCGTCATCGCCGGGAAGGACAAGGGCAAGCGTGGCCAGGTCTCCAAGGTCAGCCCCGCCAACAACCGTGTCGTGGTCGCCGGCGTCAACATGATCAAGAAGGCCACCAAGCCCAACCAGCAGACGGGCGAGGGCGGCGGGATCATCCAGAAGGAAGCCCCCATCCACGCCTCCAACGTGGCGCTGGTGGATCCGAAGACCCAGAAGGCGACGCGCAAGCGTTCCGAATAGGGTTTCTGGTTCGGTCATTGGATGCGGCCCCCCGGGGCCGCATCATTTCTTGCCGAATAACCCCTTTCTTTTTCATTGCAGTACGAGACAATAGCCATTCCGTCGCAGGGACGCTTGTGGCGGAGTAATCACAACCGAGGCTGGGAGGAAACGGGCCGGACCGCCGGATTCCAAGCCCTCCCGCTCTCCCGAACCCTGGGGGCGTAGTCGCTCCCCGGAAATGGAGGAAACGATGCCGACTGCTGCGGAGCCCCGCATCAAGGCTCGCTACCGCACCGAAGTGGTGCCCAAGCTTACCTGTCTCTTATACACATCTCCGAGCCCACGAGACCGTACTAGATCTC
>CAYZND010000082.1:0-11797 GCA_964479495.1 uncultured Mesoterricola sp. | reverse complement strand
ACGCAGGCGTCCACCTCGGCGATGAGGTCCTGGATCTCCTGGGTGGCCTGGGCGCTGCTCTCGGCGAGCTTGCGCACTTCGCCTGCCACCACGGCGAAGCCCTTGCCCATGGAGCCTGCCTTGGCGGCCTCGATGGCCGCGTTCAGGGACAGCAAGTTCGTCTGGTTGGCGATCTCCTGGATGACGTTGACGGCCTGGGACATGCGCAGCGTGGCATCACGGATGGCTTCCATGGCCTTGGCCGTGGCCTCGCCGGCCTGTCCGCCCTCGCGGGAGACCGACACGGCCTGATCCGTCTGGGAAGTGGCCTGTCCCAAGCGCACGTTCATCTTCTCGATCACCTCGGACAGGCGGTCCAGGCTCTCCAGCACGCTGTTCATGCTCAGGCGCTGGCGCTCGCAGACCCCTGCGATCTCGTTGCTGGTGGTGTGCATCTCGTCTGCGGTGGCGCTGAGCTCCGTGGAGCCGCTGGCCACGTTGTCCGCATCTCCCGCCAGGCTCTGGAAGATGCTCCGGAACTGCTGGGTGCTGTTGTTGAAGGCGCGACCCAGTTCACCGATCTCATCCTCGGAAAGCCCCTCGATCTGCACCGTGAGGTCGTTCCGCTGGATCCCTTCCAGGACCCCGTTCAGGGGACGCAATACCTTGTTGCGCAGGATGAAATAGAGGCTGGAAGTGAGGGCCGCCACCAGCACCAGGGCCAGGCCCATGGCGCCCCAACGGATCATCCAGACAGGCCTCGTGATCTCCTTCATGGGATAGGCCGTAAGGATGGTGAAGCCCCAGGGCTCGAAGGGCTTCTTGCTGACCACCCATTCGCTCCCCTTCACCTTGCCGCTCTTCAGCAGTTCCTCCGTATCCGCGGGCTCCAGCATGCTGCCGGAGAACAGGAGGCGCTGGTTCTGGTCGATGAGGGCCAGGAAGCCGGACTGCAGCACCTTCACGCGGCGCACGGTGACATAGACGCGCTTGAGCTCCGACAGAGGGAAGCCCACCCCCAGAACCCCGATCTGGTCTCCGGCGGCATTGCGCAGGGGCTCGTAGCTCGCCAGGTAGGGCTGACCGTAGAGATCCGTGAGACCGGCGAAAGGTCGCCCCGCGCTGACCGCCTTGTAGGCGGGACTGGCCGGGTCCATCACGGTACCGACCGCCCGGGACCCGTCCGGCTTCCAGGCATTGGTGGCAATGCGCACGAAGTCGTTGCCGCGCTTGCTGAAGATCGAGACCGTGCCCTCGGTGAGGGTCGCCACCCCCTCGGGCAGCTCCGCCTTGTTCCCCACGGCCTTGCCGCCGAACAGAATGTCCGGGGCCTTCTCGTCACCCACCGTGATTTCCGGCCCCTGGGCACCGAGGCCCATACGCCGGATCTCGGACATGAGCACCTTCATGCAGGAGTCCACCTTGGAGGTGAGCAGGCCATGGGTCAGGTTCAGGGTGTCCAGGAGCCCTTCCTCGGCCACGGACACCTGCTGCTTGGCGTCATCCTTCAGCTGTTTCTCCTGGATCAGGGACAGCGTCCAGGACGTGCCCAGCGCGATGACCAGGACGATGGCTGCCATGGGCACCATCAGTTTCTGGGAAACGTTGCGGTTCATGGTTCACCTGGCGGGATGGGTCGACGTGAGCCGTCGGAAGGGAAATGGGGCCCTTCGCCCCTCTCATCGTCCGACTTGGATGGAAACCAAATTTCGGCGGGAAATGCCATGACCCCGACCTGCGCCCCAGCATCACAAGCACCGGGAGGGTAGAATGGACCCCCCCGGACAGGGTAGATGGTGCCATCCATGATTCTTCGCAAGGAATACGGCTTCGAGGCCGCCCACTTCATCTACAACCACCCTGGCAAGTGCCGGAACCTGCACGGGCACAGCTACAAGCTGTTCGTGAGCCTGGAGGGCGCGGTCAACACCGAGACGGGCATGCTCATCGACTTTGACGACCTCTCGAAGGTGGTCAATGAGCGTGTCATCAAGAAGCTGGATCATCACTTTCTCAACGACCTGATCCCCCTCTCCACGGCCGAGAACATCTCCGTATGGATCTGGGAACAGCTTGCTCCGAACCTCCCCGGCCTCTGCCAGCTCGAGCTTTACGAGACCACGGACAACTGCGTGATCTATCGGGGCCACTGATGCGCCTTCCCTGGCTGGCGGTTCCGGCGCTCGTCCTGCTCGGCGGCTGCAGTCCTGTGAACACTTACAAACAGGCCGCCAAGCAGCTGAAGTTCTCCCTGGACCGCGTCGACCCGACCGTCCAGCTGGCCTTTCCCCTTGAGCAGTCCCGCGTGATCCTGCACGTGACGGTGGGGGCCGAGAACCCCACCCAGGTGCGGTTCAGGGCACGCTCCATCGCGGGTCGCGTGTTCCTTGAATCGGATGGCGTGACCCACGCGGTCGGCGACCTGACGACCCTGCAGGGTGTGGACCTGAAACCCGGAAGCCGGACGCCGGTGGCCATGGATCTCGTGCTCACTTACGGGGATCTGCAGAAGGCCTGGAACGCCCTGAGGATGGTGAGCCAGGGGGCGCGACCTGGCGTTTGGAAGCTCGACGGCGAGGTGGGGCTGGATGTCCTGGGCATTCCGGTGACGACCCCCCTGCACATCCAGAAACGGGCGAGCGGGCTATGATCCGGGCAGTGGTGTTCGACCTCTGGAACACCTTGGTGCACAGCCGGGGCGGGGACCCCTTCCTGCACCTGCAGGACCTGATGACCGACGCACAGCGGACCCACTTCCTCACCTTGAAGCGGGACGCCATGGACAAGGTCCACCCCAGCGCCATCGCCTTCCTGGATCGCTGGAAGCCCTGCATGGAGATGACCGAGACCCAGTACGGCGCCATGTCCCGGGTCTTCCAGGAGGCGGCCGCCGATGCGGCGTGCTTCCCGGAAGCCCTCGACGCCGTGGCCCGCACCAAGCACGTGGCCCGGCTGGCCCTGCTCTCCAACACCCAGAGCTTCGACATGGCGTTCCTGGAGCGCCTGGGGCTGACGGACCTGATCCCCAACCGGTTCCTGAGCGCGGAAACCGGCATCCTCAAGCCGGATCCCAAGGCCTTCGAGGGCGTCCAGAAGCGGCTGAACCTCTTCCCGGGGCAGCTGGCCATGGTGGGCGACAGCTGGAACGACGATGTCCAGGGTGCCCTGGAAGCAGGCTGGACGGCCATCTGGGTGAACCGGGAGGGCCGGCCCCGGCCTGACCACGACCCGGACGCCGAGCTGGTGGAGGTCTCGAGCCTGGCCCAGGTGCCGGAGATCATCGAGAACCTCCAGGCCGGAGCGCGGTGCAGCACCTGCCTGGGCTGATATGATTCCTCACCGAACCGACCCATTCCGAATGACGAAGGAGCGCCCATGACGACCGCCACCGCCACCCCCGAGGCCATCTACGCCGAAGCCAAGAAGCGCATGAAGACCTCCATCGAGACGCTCAAGAAGGAGATGTCCGGGATCCGCACCGGGCGCGCCAACGCCAGCCTGCTGGACTCCATCCAGGTCGAATACTACGGCGCCACCATGCCCCTGACCCAGATCGCCTCCATCAGCGTCCCCGAGCCCTCCACGCTGATGATCGCCCCCTTCGACAAGACCGCCATCAAGGCCATCGAGCACGCCATCCTGAAGTCCGAACTGGGCCTGAACCCGGCCAACGACGGCAACGTGATCCGCCTGCCCATCCCCGCCCTCACCCAGGAGCGCCGCAAGGAGCTCACCAAGCTCGTGAACAAGCTGGGCGAAGAGATCAAGACCGCCATCCGCAACGTCCGCCGGGATGCCAACGAGGACGTGAAGAAGCTCGAGAAGGACAAGCAGAATCCCCTCAGCGAGGACGCCGCCAAGAAGTCCCTGGACCAGATCCAGAAGCTCACCGACGACTCCATCAAGGAGGTCGAGGAGATCATGAAGCACAAGGATGCCGAGATCATGAAGGTCTGACCCCTGCCGAATCCAGGAAGAGAGCCCCTGCGGGCTCTCTTCCTTTGTACGCCTCGAGGCCAGGGTCATCGGCCTGAAGGGGTCTCATGGTCAGTTCCCTGGAGCCCTTCTGCCGGGCGGGCTCTCGACTTCCTGCAGAGGCAGGACCGGGAGTGATAGGCTTGCGCCATGGGAAAGCTCATCTTCGTCACGGGACCCGTACGCAGCGGCAAGAGCCGCCTGGCCCTGGAGTTCGCCAAGACCTGGGGCGACCACGTGGTCTATGCGGCCACCTACCGCATCGATCCCCAGGACGAGGAGATGCTCGAGCGCGTACGGCGCCACCGGGCTGAGCGTCCCGGCTCCTGGCGCACCCTGGAGGCGCCGGGAGACATGGCGGAAGCCTTGGCCCACCTGAACCCGCCGCCCTCCGGCGTCCTGCTGGACTGCCTGACGGTGTGGCTGGGGGGACGGATGGAAGCCTCGGACGAGGCCATCCAGGAAGGCTGGCATCGCCTCCTCGCCAACTTCCGCAAGGCCCCCTGGCCCACCGTCGTGGTGGGCAACGAGGTGGGCTGGAGCCTGGTGCCGGAAGAGCCGGAGCTCCGGCGCTTCCGTGACCTGGCGGGCTGGCTGGCCCAGGCCACGGCCGCCGCCGCGGACGAGGCCTGGCTCTGCGTGGCGGGCTGTCCGGTGCGGCTCAAATAGCCTGGATCCGCTCCCTCACGCGTTTCTTCAGGGTCTCCGCCAGGGCACGGTCACGGGCTTTCCCGGCGCGGGCAACGTGGCGCGGTAGTCGTTGATATAGGCCCTGTAGGTGCCTCCGGGTTTCACCTCCAGGGCGATGAGGCTCGCGGTGGCCGGATCCTGGGTGCCCCCCCGGGTCATGTGTCCGTAGGCCACGGGCTGGTCGCTGGTGTAGCCGTAGTGGTAGTCGTCCGGGGCTTCCACGAGCCGGGCGTAGAAGACGTACGTCCCGGGGTTCTTCAGGTCCGCGGTGATGTAGGGGGTGTGCGGACCGTAGGGGAACAGGGTCGTCTGCCCCGTGTTCACCTCCTGGACGTAGACCGTCGCCGCAAAGCTGTTGTCCCCCCCGACGATGTCGAACTTCACGACCACCCGGGCGGGTTTCGGGCCGAAACCAAACCGGTCGCAGCCGCCTGTGGCCAGCAGGGGCACCAGCATCCAGGCGCCCCATCGCCTGCACCTCCCTGCGCCTCGCATGGCAACCTCCAGGAACGCCCTTATGCTGGATCCCCGAAAGGGGCGCCGCAAGGGCATCGCCGGACATGTTGCGCGCAATGACGGCCATGGAATTCCGCTAGGATGGCTCATCCGTTCCACCGAGACCCCATGAGCTGGCTGCCCCTCCCAGTCTGGATCCCATCGAGCCTCCTGGCCCTCCTGGTCCTGGAGTGGTGGGCCACCCGCTCCCGGCTCCGGCACCTGGCGCGGCTGCCCGAGGGGATTCCACTACGCGAATGGCCCTCTGTCTGCCTGTGCATCCCGGCCCGGAACGAGGTGCTCGAGATCGGCCCCGCCCTGGATGCCTGGCTGGCCCAGGACTATCCCCACCTGCGCATCCTCGTCATCGACGACGGGTCCACGGACGGCACCTCGGAGCTGCTCGCGGAACGGGCCACGGCCTGTGCGGAGCGGCTCCGGGTGATCCGCAACGACCACCTCCCGGAGGGCTGGCTGGGCAAGAACCATGCGCTGCACCTGGCCTCCATCCAGCCCGAGGCACGGATCGCGGATTGGCTGCTGTTCGTGGACGCGGACGTGCGGACGACACCGGACCTGCTCCGGCGCGCCATGGTCCATCTCGACGACCGGCCCGCGGACCTGCTCACCCTCATCGCCGCCGTGGAGTCCGTGACCATCGCCGAGCGGATCTTCCTCCCCCCGGCCCTCCTGCAGTTCCTGTGGTTCACGCCGCCCGGGCGCGTGGCCGATCCCCACAGCCCCTTCTTCTGCGGCACGGGAGGCTTCACGCTCCTCCGCCGCAAAGTGTACGACGCCGTGGGAGGCCACGCCGAGGCACCCCTTGAAGCCATCGATGACATGCGGTTGGCCCAGCGGATCAAGCGCGCAGGCTTCCTGAACCGCATGGCCCAGGGCGGGCCAGAGCTGCGCCTGCGGATGTACCACGGACTTCCGGAAATCCTGCGCGCCATGCGGAAGAACGTGCTGGGCGTCGCCTACGTGTGGACCCTCGCGCCCCTGATGGTCCTGCTGATCCTGCTCCTCTACCTGAGCCCCCTCTGGCTGGCGCTCGGCGGCTGGCCCGGGGTGGGGCTGGCCCTCTGGGTGCTGGTGCCGGTCATGATCGGCGATGCCTACCAGCAGATCACGGGCAGCCCCATGGACTGGATCTGGATCTTCTGGCCCCTGGCGGGGCTGATGGCGGCGGCCGGCATGACCTGGGCCTTCCTGGACCGGCTCCGGGGCGTGAACCACTGGCGCGGCCGGGACGTGAAGCTGAAGGCCAAGAACGAGCCCTAGTAAGCGAAAGGTGCCGCGAGAGCACGTGCCTCCCTCACCCTCCTGGATCTGCTCGCCCCGCGCTCCCAGCGCAGTCTCTTCCACGGCTTGGGCACCCGCCTATGCCTCGAACATCTTGAGGGTGTCGTCCAGCTTGCGGAGCACGGAGAGGATCTTGAAGGGCTCCACGGCGAGGTAGTCCACGGCCCCTGCGGCCAGGGCCCGATTCCGCTTCAGGTCCTCGTCCTCATCGGTGCCGGCGAGCACCACGGGCAGCGGACAGCCTTCGTGCTCCACCAGCTGCTTGCACAGCTCCAGGGGACTCGCAAGCCGGAGCTGGTTGTGGACGACGATGAGGCGAACGCGGCCCCAGGAGGCTTCTTCTGCGCCGTGTCCCTTGAGCATGGGCTTCAGCTTGCCGGTGATGTAGTCGAGGCTCAGGAGGCCGAACTTCCGGCCCAGGCCTTCCGCCATGCGCCGGGCGAACTCCTCCTTCTCCGTGATGACGAGGATCGCCGGGTCCCGGTCCACCCACAGGCGCACCTGCGGCAGGTCCGGCCCCTTGGAGGTGCGCAGCGCCCGACGGTTCTCGCCGGCCACATAGCTCTCGCGGTCCCGCTGGACCTGGAGCTTCTGCTGGTTCTCGAGCCAGTTGCGGTACTGCCCCAGGAGTGCTTTGTCAGCCTTCTCGGTGAACTTCATGCCCACGAACGTGTCGCCGAAGTAGGCCACCTTGGCGGGCGCCATCAGCCGCAGATTGCCCTCCAGGGGGACCTCCACCGTGGATTCCTCGCCCATGCGAAGGGCCTCGTGGATGTTCTGCCGTGGGTCCTTGAAGGTCAGCTCCAGGCCATCCAGGCCGAAGCCCTTCACCTGCGCATCCAGCAGCGCCCCTCGGCTGTTGCTGAAGGTGCACACGGGCGCCGTATCCGGTATGAAGTCTGCGAGGCGGTGGCTGTCCGAACGGCGCAGCAGGCGTGGCGTGGTGAGCAGGCAGCACTTGAGCCCTTCCACCTCGCCGGCGCCTTCGCAGTGGACCACGGCCTCGTACTTGAAGCCCCGGTCTTCCAGGTTCATGGACAGCTTCTCTCCCTTCGCCAAGCCCCATTCCGTGAACTGCTGTACGGACATGGCTGTGGAGAACTTCTCCGGCTCACAGCTCAGGATCTGGAAATCGCCGCGCCCCTCCCGGTACGCCAAGGTGATCTTGTCGGCCGCCAGGTAGAGGCGCTGGATCATCATCTGGATGGCCAGGGTATCTTCCAGGGTACGTTCGGGCATGGGAGGCTCGGAATCAGTGGGAGGTCGTGGCAGCCGGCAGCCAGCGCTGCAGGGCGTTGCGGAGGGTGTCCAGGGTCACGGGCTTGGCGATGTAGTCGTCCATGCCTGCCTGCAGGCAGCGCTCCCGGTCCCCCTGCATGGCATTGGCGGTCATGGCCACGATGGGCACACGCCGCGCCCCCGCCTGGGCCTCGCGGATCCGCCGGGTGGCCTCGAAACCGTCCATGACGGGCATCTGGCAGTCCATCAGCACCAGGTCGTAGGGACGGGCAGCGGTGGCCGTCACGGCTTCCGCCCCATTGGCAGCGAGATCGGCCTGGTAGCCCAGCTTGCCCAGCACCGCCAGCGCCACCCGCTGGTTCACGGGGTTGTCTTCCACGAGCAGCAGCTTCCAGGCGAGGGCCTGGGGCTTGGCCGGCACATCGACCACCGGCGAGGCTTCGACCACCGCCCGGGGCGCCTGCAGGTGCTCCACCAGCCCGCGCAGCTGGGTGGGCCGGATGGGTGTCGTGAGGAATTCCTTGAAGCCCGCACGGGTGCCTTCGGCCCGCTCGGAGGAACCGTAGAGCGGCACGAGCAGGACACTTCGCAAGGCGTGAAGGGGCTCGGCGCGGTGCACGGTCTCGAAGAACGCGCGGTTCACGGCCCCGTCCACGGCGCCGCAGAGGAGGAGCGCCCGCGGGCACTTCCGGAGGGTCTCCAGGGAATCCGTCTCCGGGGCCAGGAAGCGGGCTTCCACACCCCAGGCGCCCAGCTGCATCTTCACCACGCGGTAGGTGTCCGCGGACAGGCCGCAGAGGAAGACCACCGGCTTGGACGCGATCTCCGGGGAACCCTCCGACAAAGCTTCCATGCGGAGGGTGAACCAGAAGGTGCTGCCCGTGCCCAGCTGGCTCTCCACGCCGATGGTGCCCCCCATCAGCTCGCAGAGCCGACGGCAGATGGCAAGGCCCAGGCCCGTCCCGCCATATTTCCGCGTCGTGGAGCTGTCGCCCTGGTAGAAGGACTGGAAGAGCCGCTCCACCACTTCGGGGCGCATGCCCACGCCCGCATCCTTGACCTCTACCCGCAGCAGGATGCCGCCACCGTCGCGCTCGGCCACGCGGATGCGCACCTCCACGGCGCCCTGGGACGTGAACTTGATGCCGTTGTCGATGAGGTTGGTGAGCACCTGACGGAACCGCACCGGATCCCCCTTCACCTTCAGGGGAACCTCCGGCGACAGGAAGGAGTGCAGCTCGATGCCCTTGGCGTGGGCCTTGACGCCTACTACCGCCAGGAGATCTTCCAGCACCTCCAGGAAGTCGAACTCGATGTGCTCCAGGGTCAGCTTGCCCGCCTCGATCTTGGAGAAGTCCAGGATGTCGTTGATGAGCCGCAGCAGCGTGTCGGCGCTGCTGCGCACGGTCTCCGCGTACTCCCGCTGCTCCTCCGTCAGCGTCGTCTCCAGCAGGAGGCCTGTCATGCCGATGATCCCGTTCATGGGCGTTCGGATCTCGTGGCTCATGTTCGCCAGGAAGTCCGACTTGAGGTTCGAGAGCTCCAGGGCCTTGTCCCGGGCCTGGGCCAGCTCCCAGTTCTTCCACTCCAGCTGCTCGGCCGCCAGGGTGATCTCCTCCTCGGCCCGCTTGCGCTCCGTGATGTCGTGGAACTGCCAGAACCGCCCGTAGAAGTCCGTGCCGACCGCAATGGGCACGAAGTCCATGGACAGCACCCGCCCGTCCTTCATGGTGAACTCGATCCCGTTCCGGATGACGCCCTCCTTCAGGATCGCCGTCAGGCGCCGCTCCTCCTCCGCGGCGAACTCGACCTGCTCCAGGCACATGGCGAGGAGCTCCTGGGCGCTGCTGTCCACCAGCATGTGGGCGGGCACGGGGACTTCGAACATCGTGCAGAAGGTCTCGTTGATGAGGGCGATTTCCCGGTCCTGGGTCTCGACGACAATGCCGGCCTGCATGTTCTCGATGAGGGCCCGCAGCCTCGACGTGATGGTCGTCAGCACGGCCTCGGACCGCTTGCGGTCCGTGATGTCGTTGAGGGTGCCGGACACACCCACCACGACCCCTTCCTGGTCCGTGGTGATGCGGTTGTAGAGCTCCACCCAGCGGTGGCCTCCATCCCGCGTGGCGAAGCGGAACTCGCCCCGGACGGCGTCCTCGCCCGTCTCCATGGCGTAGGTGAGGGCGTTCAGGTAGCGGCCCTTGTCCTCGGGATGCATGTAGCCCAGGAAGGGCTGCCCCAGGCTCTCTTCGACGGGAAAGCCTGTCACGACGGTCCAGGCTGGATTGAGCAGGGACCAGCGGCCCTCCCGGTCGATCTGGAACACGATCTCCCGCAGGTGGTCCACCAGGGATTGATACCGGGCCAGCTCCTGGCAGGGATTGCTCTCCACCTGCCCAACCGCCTTGTCCATGGCCTCCAGGAAGGCGTCCCAGGCGGGTCCCGAGGGCAGGGACACGCCGGCGGCCGCCAGGTGGGCGAGGTGGGCTTCGAGCTGGGGGTGGGCCATGATGGGAGTCGATCCTCGTCTCTGCTTCCTATCGGCCGACAATCCCGGATCCTGTGATCCTGGCAGGCCCTGGGTAGAATCATCCACCAGCGTCCAGGGTGGACGGAAGATTATTCTTGTTTTTTTCGCTTTTTGCCCCATCCTGGTGACTGCCCAGCCGAATGGAGTTCCCCCATGCCCGTGACCGACCAAGACGATCGCCTGAAAGTCCTCAACCGCACCCTGGCGGACATTGAACGCGCCTTCGGCAAGGGCGCCATCATGAAGCTGGGCGACCACATGAATGCCGAGGGGCTGGATGTCATCTCGACCGGCTCCATCGCCCTGGATTCCGCCCTGGGTGTGGGCGGCGTCCCGAAAGGACGCGTGGTGGAGGTCTACGGGCCCGAGGCCAGCGGCAAGACCACCCTCGCCCTGCACATGGTCGCCCAGGCCCAGAAGAAGGGGGGCTTGGCCGCCTACATCGACGCCGAGCACGCCCTGGACCCCGACTACGCCAAGAAGCTGGGCGTGGACATCGACAACCTCTTCATCAGCCAGCCGGACAGCGGCGAACAGGCCCTGGAAATCTGCGACCAGCTGGTGCGCAGCGGCGCCCTGGACATCATCGTGGTGGACTCCGTGGCCGCCCTGGTGCCCAAGGCCGAGATCGACGGCGAGATGGGCGACAGCCATGTGGGCCTCCAGGCCCGGCTCATGAGCCAGGCCCTGCGCAAGATGACCGCCACCATCAGCAAGACCAACACCTGCGTGGTCTTCATTAACCAGATCCGCATGAAGATCGGGGTGATGTTCGGCAACCCCGAGACCACCACCGGCGGCAACGCACTCAAGTTCTACGCCTCCGTGCGCCTGGACGTGCGCAGCATCCAGAGCATCAAGGGCAACACCGGGGATCCCCTGGTGGCCGCCAAGGACGAGGACTCCTCCGTCACCGGCAAGAAGACCAAGGTGAAGGTGGTCAAGAACAAGGTCGCCCCGCCCCTCAAGGTGGCCACCTTCGACATCATGTATGGCGAAGGCATCAGCCGCACCGGCGAGCTGGTGGAGCTGGGCGTCCAGCTGGAGATCATCCAGAAGAGCGGGTCCTGGTTCTCCTACAAGGACAGCCGCCTGGGCCAGGGCGCCGAGAACGTGAAGACCCTCCTGAAGGACAACCCGGAGCTGGCGGACGAAATCGAGACCCAGATCCGTGAAAAACTTGGACTTAAGTCCACCAGCGCCTAGGCGGGAACCTGCCCTCGTTTGAGGGCACCTGAGATCAGGGACCGGAACGCGTCCCGGCAAGACGACTTGCTGGCACAGGGATGGTTCAAGAAGCCGGACGGATCGGGGTGAGAGCTGCCCGTCCTGGATTCACGAGCCGTCCCTGTCCAGTCAAGTCCCGGGGAGCGTGTCCACGCGATGGAAGGGACCGCGCTGGGAGCGCCGGGCGAGCAGGTCCAGGAAGGCGAGGGAGGCTCCATCTCCGGGAGCGGCAGCGACCGGGAGGCACGCACTGCGTGCCGATCGATGGAGGAGGTAGCAGGTACTACCTTCGACGAGCCCGACATAGAGCTGGGCAGGCGGCTATCGCACAGCCCACTGGGCTGTGCTCCTGGCCAGCGA
>CAYZND010000081.1:0-11802 GCA_964479495.1 uncultured Mesoterricola sp. | reverse complement strand
GGCTTGGCGCGGCCGCTGTCATCCCGCTCGCCCAGCTCGTTGCGCTGGAACTCGATGCCGGTGAGCTTGCCATTGGCGGACTTGACGCTCATGGGGGCGACCAGGGTCTCGATCTTGATGCCTTCCTCGAGGGCGGCTTCGATCTCCTCGGCGTAGGCCGGCATCTCGTTGCGGGTGCGGCGGTAGAAGACCGTCACTTCCGTGACGTCCTTCTGGCGGATGGCGACGCGGGCGGCGTCGAGGGCGCTGTTGCCGCCGCCGATGATGCCCACGCGGCCCTTGGCCGTCTCCTTGCCGTGCAGGTTATAGGACTTGAGGAACTCGATGCCGGGCAGGATGCCGGCCACGTCATCGCCGGGCAGGCCCAGCTTCTTGCTGCGGTGGGAGCCGATGGAGACGTAGACGACGCTGTAGCCGTCCTTCTTCAGGCTCTCGACGGTGAAGTCCTTGCCGAGGGTCTGGTTGTACTTGATCTCGACGTTCTCGTTCAAGAGGGCGTCGATCTCGGCCTGGAGGATCTGGCGGGGGAGGCGATACTCGGGGATGGCGGAGACCAGCATGCCGCCGGCCTTGGCTTCCTTCTCCAGCACCGTGACCTTGTAGCCCAGGATCGAGAGGCTGTGGGCGGCCGCCAAGCCCGCCGGGCCGGCGCCAACGACGGCCACGCGCGGAGCGTTGGCGCGGTTGCGAATGGCGTACTTGTAGGTGGAGGGCTCCACCTTGTCCACCACGAAGCGCTTCAGGTGCCGGATGGCGATGGGCTCGCCACCCGTGGTGCCGCAGCGGCAGACCGTCTCGCAGGGGTGGTTGCAGACGCGGGAGCAGACGGAGGGGAAGGGATTTGCGGAGCGGATGGCCCGGTAGGCCTCCTCGTACTCGCCCAGGCCGATGTGGGCGACGTAGCGCCACACTTCGGTGCCCACGGGGCATCCGGTCTGGCAAGGGGCGCCCACCAGCTCGCGGCAGGACCCGGAGGGGCAGCAGCGCTCGTAGATGTGGGCTTCGTACTCATCGCGGAACCACTTGAGGGTCGACAACACGGGGTTGGGAGCCGTCTGGCCCAGGCCGCACAGGGAGCTGCGACGGATGCTCTCGCCCAGTTCCTGCAGGAGCATCACGCCCTTCATGCGGAGCAGGGTGTCGAGGCCTTCCTCGCTCTTCCGGGCCTGGGTGATGGACTTGAGGATCTCCAGCATGCGACGCGTGCCCTCACGGCAGGGGATGCACTTGCCGCAGCTCTCGGACTGGATGAACTCCATGAAATACTTGGCCACGTCCACCATGCAGGTGTTCTCGTCGAGCACCACGAGGCCGCCGGAACCCATGATGGCGCCGAAGTTCTTCAGGTCCTCGTAGTCGCAGGCCAGCTCGAGGTGGGGCTCGGGGATGCAGCCGCCGGAGGGGCCGCCGATCTGCACGGCCTTGCACTTCTTGCCGTTGGGGATGCCGCCGCCCACGCCGAAGACCACCTGGCGGATGGAGGTGCCCATGGGGATCTCGACAAGACCCGTGCGGCGCACCATGCCGGACATGGCGAAGACCTTGGTGCCCTTGGAGCCCTTGGTGCCCATGGCCGCGAAGCCCTCGGCGCCGAGCTGCATGATGGTCGGCACGTTGGCGAAGGTCTCCACGTTGTTGATGACCGTGGGCTTGCCGAAGAGGCCCGACTGGATGGGATAGGGCGGACGGGGACGGGGCATGCCGCGCTTGCCCTCGATGCTGTGCATCAGGGCGGTCTCCTCGCCGCAGACGAAGGCGCCGGCGCCCATCTTGATGATGATGTCGAGCTTGAAGCCGCTGCCCAGGATGTTCTCGCCCAGGAGGCCGTATTCCTTGGCCTTGGCGATGGCGGTCTTCAGGTTCTGGATGGCCAGCGGGTATTCGGCGCGGATGTAGATGTAGGCCTTGGAGGCGCCGATGGCGTAGCAGCCGGTGATCATGCCTTCCAGCAGGCGGTGGGGATCGGACTCGCAGACCGCGCGGTCCATGAACGCGCCCGGATCACCTTCGTCGGCGTTGCAGATCATGTATTTCTGGTCGGCCGGGGTGTCGAGGGCCATCTGCCACTTCTTGCCCGTGGGGAAGCCGCCGCCGCCGCGCCCGCGGAGGCCGCTGGCGAGGACGTCGGTCACCACTTCCTGGCGGGTCTTGCTGTGCAGGAGCTTGTAGAGGGCGGAGTAGCCGCCGCGCGCAATGTACTCATCGATGGAGTTGAAGTCAATGAGGCCGGAGTTGGCGAGCACCCAGCGCTTCTGGAGCGCCATGAAGGGGTGCTGGTCCAGGTAGGCCACCTTGTCCTGGGGCTTGTGGCACTCGCAGCGGAACTGGCCGAGCGCCATGTCGGCGGGCGCCTTGCCGGCGAGCGCCTGGTCGAGCAGGGCATCCACCTTGTCCGCGGTCACGTTCCCGAAGGAGACACGGGTCTGGCCGGGGAGCTGGATGTCCACCATGGGCTCTTCGGAGCAGAGGCCGATGCAGCCCACTTCGGTGATCTCGGCGTCCACCTTCTTGGCCGCGCAGTAAGCCTTGATCTGGGCCAGGGTCTTGTCGGCACCAGCGCCGAGGCCGCAGGTGCCCGCGCCCACGTAGATGACCGGCTTGGCGACGGTCTCACGACGCAGGGCGGCGATCAGCTCGTCCCGCTTCGGAGTCTGGAAGGGGCCGCTCTTCAGGGCGTTGAGGAGCTCGGGAGCGGGCTGGGCCGGCACGTCCCAGCAGTAGCCGTGATCCACCTTGGCATCAAGCGTTGGCATGGGTCTGCTCCTTCTCGCGGCACTCGTCGATGATGCGCTGCAGCTTCATCGGCGAGACCTTGGCGTAAAACTGGCCGTTGATGTTGACGACGGGAGCCAGACCGCATGCGCCCATGCAGGCCACGATCTCGAGACTGAACATCTTGTCGCGCGTGGTCTCGCCGGGCTGGATCTTGAGGGTCTTGGTGACCATGTCCAGCGCCTTTCCGGAGCCCTTCACGTGGCAGGCGGTGCCGCGGCACACCATCACGTGATACTTCCCCTTGGGCTGGAAGCGGAACATGTTGAAGAAGGTTGCGACACCGAAGATCTTGCTGGAGGGCAGATCCAGGGCCTTTCCAACCTTCGTGATGGATTCCTGCGACAGGTATCCTTCAGACTCCTGGACCTCCTGGAGGATCGGGATCAGGTGATCCCGCCCGGCGTTCGGGTGCTCCTTCAGAATGGTCTCAACGCTCTTAACGGTCGGCATACCGTTTCTCCTTTGGCGCGTTGGCGCGGTTATTGGTGAAAAAGGCGACTCTTTCGAGGGCACTGGTGAGATCGATCTCCTCGAGGGCGACGCCCACGGGGATGCGGATGGGAACAGGTGCGAAGTTGAGGATCCCCTTCACGCCGGCCTTGACGAGCAGGTCCGTGGTCCGCTGGGCGGCCCCGCCGGGCACGCAGAGGATGGCGATGCGGATGTCCTCCCGCTTGACCACCTCCTCCATCTGGGCCATGGCATGGCAGGGGACGCCGTTGAGGATCCGGCCAGCCTTGGCGGGGTCCTCGTCGAAGGCGGCGACGATCTTGAGGGTGGCGCGGCGGCTCTCCAGGAAGGTCATGAGGGCGCGGCCGAGGTTCCCGGCGCCCACCACCGCGACGTGGTGCACCTTGCTGGCGTCCAGCACATCGTTGATGTGGCGGACCAGCTCGGAGATCTCGTAGCCATAGCGCGGCACCCCGAAGTAGCCGAGGCACATCAGGTCCCGGCGGATCTGGGAGGCGGAGAGCCCCATCATCGCGGCCAGGTCATGGGAGAAGATGTGGGTCTTCTCCTTGGGGAAGTATTCGGTCAACAGCGCGCGGTAGCGCGTGAGCCTTCCCATGACCTTGTTCGAGATGTTCATTGTTGGTGTCCCATGTGACGTGAACGATTTCACATCGTTTCATTCTGTAACGAAGCAAGTCTCCGTTATTTCTTTCACAAGGGTCAACACCTTTCATTGCTGCAAATCAGTGCAAATTTCCATTCCGCGCCAGCCAACGACTCAATCACCCCACGTTTCTGTTGATTCACGGGAGGCGTTTTGGATTTTTCAGGCGTTTCCGACTTTTATCATCGGTCATTCCGAATGATGTTCATCACAGGGAATGTCCCTAGCCGAGACACGAAGGCGCCGGGAAGGGAGGCTCGGCCTCCCATCCCGGCGGTTCAGCCGAGTGCCCTTCCCTATGCTTCGCCGGCGGGCTTGGGCGTGGCCGCTTTGGGCTTCTTGATGTACTTCTCGAGGATGATCGGAACTTCGCTGGGGGTCACGGGGCCGAAGACCTGATCGTCCACCATGATCACCGGAGCCAGGCCGCAGGTGCCCAGGCAACGGCTGTTGTCCAGGGAGAACATGCCGTCCTTGGTGGTCTCGCCGAACTGGATGCCCAGCTCGCTCATCAGCCGCGCAGAGAGCTTGTCAGCGCCCTTCACGTAGCAGGCCGTGCCCATGCACACGCTGATCATGTGCTTGCCGCGGGGCTGGAGCCTGAACAGGTGGTAGAAGGTGGCGACCCCCGTGACCTTGGCCAGCGGGATGCCCGCGAGCTGGGCCACGGCGTGCATCGCCTCCTGGCTCAGGTAGCCGAAGTGGTGCTGGACCTTGTGGAGGATGGCAATGAGGTTGCTCTCAGGGTGCTCGTCAGCCTTGTGGCTCTCGATGAACGCGATGATGTGCTCGGGAAGCACGGCGAGGCACGAGGCCTTCACCTGTTCCCAGTTGTCGGTCGAAGCATTGCAGCAGTGGCTCACCGGATCCCCCTAGGCATGCGGGCGTGGTAATGGGTATGCAGCAGTTCGTGCGCCTTCTCACCGTTGGGCTCGCCGATGTACTCCTCGTAGAGCTTGGTGATGGCGGGATTCTCGTGGGACCGCCGCAACTGCTTGTGGCTGTCCACGGAGTAGAGGGCCTGGGCCCGGATCCTGGCGAGCTTCGGATCCAGCACGTCCATCTCGAAGGGCGGATAGGGCTGGCCGCCGCCCATGATGCAGCCGCCGGGGCAGGCCATCATCTCCACGAGGTGGTACGCCTTGTCTCCCTTCTGGATGTGCGCCAGGGCGGTCTTGGCATGGGTCAGGCCGTCGCAGACCGCGACGTTGATCGCCTTGCCGGCGATGGTCACCGTGGCTTCCTTCATGCCCACAATGCCGCGGACATCCTCGAAGACCAGGGGTCCCAGCTCCTCGCCCGTGAGCTTCACGGCCACGGTGCGGAGCGCGGCTTCCATGACGCCGCCGGTGGTGCCGAAGATGTCGCCGGCACCGGAAGACACGCCCAGCGGACGGTCGAACTCGCCTTCGGGCAGGTTCGTGAAGTCGATGCCGTAGGACTTGATCATCCAGGCCAGCTCGCGGGTGGTCAGCACGGCGTCCGTCGCGTGGTCGCCATCGGGCAGGCGGTGCTCGGGACGATCCGCCTCGTACTTCTTGGCCACGCAGGGCATGATGGCCACCACGAAGATGTCCTTGGGGTCGAGGCCCTTCTTCTCCGCGTAGTAGGTCTTGATGAGGGAGCTGGTCATCTGCATCGGGGACTTGCAGGTGGAGGCCAGAGGGATCATCTCCGGATAGAACTTCTCCATGAAGCTGACCCAGCCGGGACTGCAGCTCGTGAGGAGCGGCAGGGGGCCGTCGCCGTTCAGCCGCTTGAGGAACTCGGTGCCCTCCTCGATGATCGTCAGGTCCGCCCCGAAGTTCGTGTCGAAGACGGCGTCGAAGCCCAGGCGGCGCAGGGCCGTCACGAGCTGGCCCGTCACGGGAGTGCCGGGCTTCAGGCCGAAGGACTCGCCGATGGTGGCGCGGATGGCCGGGGCGGTCTGCACGACGAGGTGCTTCTTGCCAAGGGCACCGCTGAGGGCATCCCAGACCTTCTCGGTGTGGTCCTTCTCCAGGAAGGCTGCCGTGGGGCACACGGCCACGCACTGGCCGCACTGGATGCAGGCGCTCTCGTCCATCTTGCCGAGGTTGGCGGGACCCACGACGGTGTTGAACCCGCGGCCGTGCTGGCTCAGGTTCGTGACGCCCTGGACCTCGGCGCAGACGCGGATGCAGCGGCCGCAGAGGATGCACTTCTCGGGATTGCGCACCACGGAGCGGCTGCTCTCGTCGGTGGGGCACTGCTTGCGCTTGCCTTCGAAGAGGCGCTCGCGGACGCCCAGCCGGTAGGCCTGGCGCTGCAGTTCGCAGTTGCCGTCACGGTCGCAGGTCTGGCAGTCCATCGGGTGGTTGTCCAGCAGCAGCTCGATGATGTCGCGGCGGGCCTGCCGGATCTGGGGGCTGTTGGTCTGCACCTTCATGCCTTCCCAGACCTGCTGGCTGCAGGAGGTGATGAAGTGGTTGAAGCCCTCGACCTGCACGAGGCAGACTCGGCAGGCGCCTTCGAGGCTGAGGTCGGGGTGGTAGCAGAGGCGCGGGATGTTGATGCCCAGCTTCTCCGCGGCCTTCATGACAGTGGTTCCGGCGGGGACCTCGAGGTTCTCCCCGTCGATGTTCAGCTTGATCATTTGGTCGGTCATCGTATCGTTCCTGGGTCGGGGGGGAAGGAGGCTCAACCGCGCTCGATGGCGTCGAAGCGGCACACCTGGAAGCACTGCCCGCACTTGATGCAGCGCTCCTGGTCAATGACGTGGACTTCCTTGCGCTTGCCGGAGATGCATTCCACCGGGCAGTTTCGGGCGCAGACCGTGCAGCCGATGCAGTTCTCCGCGCTGATGACGTAGCGGATGAGGGAGACGCACTTCTTGGACCGACAGCGCTTGTCCACGATGTGCTCGATGAACTCGTCGCGGAAATGGTCCAGGGAGCTGAGGATCGGGTTCGGCGCCGCGCGTCCCAGACCGCAGAGGGAGGTCTGCTGGCAGAGCCGAGCGAGGCGCTCCAGCTTGTCCAGGTCGCCCAGTACCGCGGTGCCGTTGGTGATGCGCTCCAGGATCTCCTGCATCCGGGTCGTGCCCTCGCGGCAGGGCGTGCACTTACCGCAGGACTCGTCCGTGGTGAAGGAGAGGTAGAACTTGGCGATATCGACGATGCAGTCCTCTTCGGACAGCACGATCATGCCGCCGGAACCCATGATGGAGCCGGCCTTGGCGAGGGGGGTGAAGTCCACTTCCATGTCGGCCCACTTGGCGGGGATGAAGCCTCCCGCCGGACCACCCGTCTGGATGGCCTTCAGGGGCAGGTCGTCCTGGACGCCGCCGCCGATGTCGAAGACGACGTCGCGCAGCGTGGTGCCCAGGGGCACTTCCACCAGGCCCGTGTGCTTCACCTTGCCGGCCAGGGCGAACACCTTGGTGCCGCCGCTCTCCTCGGTGCCGATGCGGGCGAACCATTCACCGCCGAAGTTGATGATGGCCGAGATGTTGGCGAAGGTTTCGACGTTGTTGATGCAGGTGGGCTTGCCCCAGAGGCCCTTCTCGACCGGGTAGGGCGGACGCAGGCCCGGCTGGCCCCGCTCGCCCTCGATGGAGGCGATGAGGGCCGTCTCCTCGCCGCAGACAAAGGCGCCGGCACCCAGGCGGATCTCCAGGTCGAAGTCGTAGCCCGAGTCCATGATGTTCGTGCCCAGGAGCCCCATCTCGCGGCTGCGGTCGATGGCGTTCTGGATGCGCTTGATGGCCAGCGGATACTCGGCGCGGATGTACAGGAAGCCCTTCTGGGCCTGGATCGCGTAGGCCGCGATGATCATGCCTTCCACGATGTTGAAGGGGTCGGACTCCAGCATGCCGCGGTCCATGAACGCGCCCGGATCCCCTTCGTCGCCGTTGCAGATCAGGTAGCGAGTCTTTTCCTTCTGGCCGAAGGCCATCTGCCACTTCTTGCCCGTCATGAAACCGCCGCCTCCGCGGCCCCGGAGCCTCGCCTTCAGCACCTCGTTGATGACCCACTCGGGATCGCGCTTGCCGAGCACCGTGGAGAGGGCCTGGAAGCCACCGTAGTTCACGTACTCGTCAAGGCTCTCGGGATCCACGACACCGCTGTTGCGCAGGGCCACCCGGCTCTGCCGGTTGAAGAAGGCCACGTCGCCATACATGTCGAAGAAGTCCTTGCTCACGGGGCGCTCGCCGTCCATGAGCCGCTCCACGAGCTTGCCACCCAGGACCTGGGTCTCGATGATGTCGTCCAGGTCCCTCTCGGAGTGGATGCGGTACATCGCCTTGGAGGGGCGGTGCAGGATGTAGGCGCACTTGCCTTTGTCCTCCTGGCTGCAGGCCCCGAAGCAGCCCACCTTGGAGACCTTGATGGTCTCGTGGTGCGGCACGCGGGCCTTCAGCTTCTCGGCGAACTTGTCGCGCATGACGTTGTCGCCCTCGAGGCCACAACGGACCCCGGCGCAGAACACGAACTCGCTCTTGTGGATCTCGGAGAGGCTGTCGTCCAGTGCGTTTTCAGCAACCGGGTGCCCTTCCTGCACATGGCTCGTGAAGATCTTGTGCACCAGCTCGCGGTTCACGCGCTCGTACTTGACCGGCAGCTGTCCCGGCACGCTGATGCCCACGATGGGCTCCTTGCTGCAACGGCCCGTGCAGCCCGTCTTGCGGATCACGATGTCCTGCCGTCCGGAGGACTTCACGTGCTTGACGAACTCGTCCATCACATCCACGGATCCGGCGGCGTGCTCGCAGGTCGCGGAGCCCACCTGGATGACGATCTTTTCGTGGAGGCGTTTCGCGGCCGTGGCCTCTGCGACGCGGGACCGGAGGCCCTCGAAGAACTGGGACACCGAAGTGGACATGATTGTCTCCCTTTGGAGGGGGAAAACGCCCCCGTGAATCCGGACAGGCCTTCGGCATGGTCAGCCGGGCACATGTCCATTGGCGGTAGAACTCGAAAGCTATCCCTGGATCGGCAAGGCCGACCCGAACTTGACTAATCGCAAAGCTGAATCGACGGCTCGGGCATCATGCCCGCAGGACAGGACGTCTCTCCCGGGTGGTAGTGTTCCTGGCCGTGGTGAAGAACGCGACGCGCTCCAGGGAGCTCGTCACGTCGATCTCTTCCAGCGCCACCCCCATCGGGATCCGGATGGGCACCGGCGCGAAATTCAGGATCCCCTTGATGCCCGCCTTGACCAGGCGGTCCGACACCCGCTGGGCCACGGAGCCCGGCACGCAGAGGATCGCGATGCGGATGTCCTTCTCCCGCACGACCTCCTCCACCCGCTCCATGGGGTGGCAAGGGACGCCATTGATGATGCGGTTCGCCATGCTAGGATCGTCGTCGAAAGCCGCCACGATCTTCAGGGTGGCCCGGCGGCTTTCCAGGAAGGTCATCAAGGCCCTCCCGAGGTTGCCCGCTCCCACGACGGCCACGTTGTGCAGCTTGCTCGCATCCAGGACTTCGTTGATATGCCGGATCAGTTCCACCACCTCGTAGCCGTACCTCGGAACGCCGAAGTACCCAAGGCACATCAGGTCCCGCCGCACCTGGGAGGCGGACAGGCCCATCATGGCGGCCAGCTCATGGGAAAAGACGTACGTCTTCTCCTTGGGGAAGTAATCCGTCAGCAGCGCACGGTAGCGCGTCAGCCGTCCCATGACCTTGTTCGAGATGTTCATCCCTGATCCTGTGATGTGAATCGATTCACATCGTATCAAAATGTAACGAGTAGTATCTACTCATTCCGTAACGAAAGTCTCTCCCACGCACATCCTCAGCGTCAACCCCTTTCGCTGCAGCCGGGTCGCGAGTGTGACTTGCAGCATTCGGCCCCTCGATCGAGCGACAGGGCCACTCTTGGGATTCCGCTGGTCGGTTCAGGGTTCCAAAGGATCTCCAACGGCCCTTCGTGCGCTTCTACAGATCTGGTCCGGGATCCCGATTAGGAAGGTGGGGAACGCTTCCCGGAACTGCATGGGTCTCGATGGACGTTGAAGAGCTGATCGAACTGGGCGCTCGATGCCGCGCCGTCAAGGACTTTGCCGGTGCATTGAACCATTACCAGCGCGCCTTGGAGATGGACCCGGAGGATCGCTCGATCCTATTGGCTTTGGGGGATGTCTATCGCGGGCTCAATGACTATGAGAGCAGCCTTCGCGTCTGGATGCGGGGCATCAAGGACAATCCCAAGGATGTCGCCATCCTCACGCGCATCGCCGATGCCCACAAGAAGCTGGGCCAGCGGGGGCAAGCCGTCGATCACTACCAGCAGGCCCTGGCGATCCAGCCTTCCAACCGCTACGCACTCATGGGACTGGGGGATCTCCACTACAAGGAGCACCACTACAAGGAAGCCCTGACCTGCTGGGAGCGGCTGCTCCAGATCGACCCCAGGCTCATCAACATCATCACCATGGTGGGCAACATCCACCGCAAGCAGCACAGCTTCGAAAAGGCCGTCGACTACTTCAGCGCTGCCATCAAGATCGCTCCTGATAATGCCTACGCCATTTTCGGCATGGCCGACGCACTGCGAGGCCTCGGACGGTACGAGCAAGCCGCTCCCTTCTGGGATGACATCGTGCGTCTGGACCCGGACAACAAGCATGTGCTGACCCGGGCGGGGGATTGCTACTACCGGCTGGGGGATCTCGGAAAAGCGGAAGAGCTCTTCCAGCGCGCCCTGAAGCTGGGGTACGACGCCTCCGCATTGATCGGCCTCTCCCGCGTACAACGCCAACAGGGGAAGCTCCCGCAGGCCATGGACAACTACCGGAGGATCCTGGAACGCAATCCCAAGGATGTCCGCACCGCGGTCCTGTTGGGCGAGACATTGGCGGAGGCGGAAGGCTCACAGGCGGGCCTTCGCTATCTTGAACAGCTGCTCGGCGAGCACCCGGGTGCGAAGGAGATCGAGAGCGCGCTTCTACGCATCCAGAAGACCATCGCCCTAGCCTAGACTGATCCCACCCCCCTTGGAGGCACCGTGCGCCCTGCGTTCCTTCTGACCGCCTTCTCCCTCGTGCTGTCCGCCCAGCAGCCCGTGATCATCGACGCTCCCATCGCCCGAATCCGAGTCCATCCAGACGAAGCCTGGGTCACCCGAGCCGGGAAGATCCGGCTCGCGACCGCCGGCACCCATCGCCTCCAGTTGGAGTCCCTGCCCCACGGCCTTCGGCTGGAGGACCTGCAGGCTTCCGCCAAGGGTCCGTCGGGCTTGCGCCTGGGTGATCTCGCCGTCTCCAGCGATGTGCGCGTGGTCACCGAAACGCCGGAGTGGAAGAAGCTCGAGGCCGAGAAGGACGCCCTGCGGGAAAAGCGCGATGCTCTTGAAGCTCAGGGGGAAGCCTCCCAGCAGGAGCTGGCCTTCCTCAAGGGGCTGCAAGCGGCCCACGACAAGGAGCTCTCCAGCCGTATGACCTATGGAACGCCCAACCCAGGTCTCATCCTGGACCTCGGAAAGAACCTTCAGGCGCGCATGGCGGAGATTCTCACGGCGGAACGCAAGCGTCGGCGTGACCTGGAGAAGCTCGCCAAGGAGGAAGCGAGAATCAACGCCGAGCTTCAGAAGCGCGCCAGCGAGCGACGCACCGCTCCGAGCCGCGTCACGGTCGAAGTCACGACGCCCGCCGAGGGGCAGGTCGAGCTGGAGCTGAGCTACCGCACGCGAGCCGCGCGATGGACCCCCCTCTACGAAGCCCGCCTGTCCGAGAACCGCAAGCGTCTGGACTTGCTCCTCTACGCCTCGGTCACCCAGAACACGGGCGAGAGCTGGCAGGGCGTTCGCCTGGAGATCAGCAATGCGCGCCCCAGCCGCAGCCTGACGGTGCCGCTCTACACCACCGGTCGGAGCGTGGACTGGATGAAGCAGCCGGTCTACGCGGAGATGCCCGCTCCCGCCCCCATGGAAGCCAGGGCCCTGCC
>CAYZND010000080.1:0-11855 GCA_964479495.1 uncultured Mesoterricola sp. | reverse complement strand
GTCTTGCCCTCGCCCGTCCTCATCTCGGCGACCTTGCCCTCGTGGAGCGCCATGCCGCCCACGAGCTGGACGTCGAAGTGACGCATCTTCAGGACCCGGCGCGAGGCTTCCCGGCAGGCGGCAAAGGCTTCCGGCAGGATGTCATCGAGGGTGGCCCCCTGGGCCAGCTTCTCCCGGAGCCTCGGGGTCTCCGCCTTCAGCTGCTCATCGCTGAGGGCCTGCATCTGGGGTTCCAGGGCGTTGATGGCCTGGACCTTCGACCAGAGGCGTTTGAGCTCGCGGTCATTCTTAGAGCCGATGATTTTCTTGAGAAGGCTTTCAAGCATGCGGGATCCAATCGCGTCGAACTGACGATTGTACTGCCTATCCCTGGAATTACCTAACAGCCATGGCATCCAACAGGCTCGGAGCTGGTAAATCCGTCCAAGGAATGGTTGTCGTCATTTCCTTGAGCCCGATCGAACCCTCCGTCACACTGGTAAAAAAGCACACAAAGGGAGAACCCATGGCCTTGGAACGCACGTTTGCGATCATCAAGCCCAATGCGATCAAGAATGGGCATGTGGGCGAGATCATCAGCGCCATCGAGCGGGAGGGCTTCACCATCCACGGCTTCCGGATGGCCCACCTGAACAAGGAGCTCATCAAGGGCTTCTACATCGAGCACATCCACAAGGGTTTCTACGCCGAGCTGGAGGAGTTCATGCTCGAAGGCCCGGTGATCCTCATGGTGATCGAAGGCGAGGATGTAATCCGCCGCTGGCGGGAGATCATGGGTGTCACGGATCCGGCCAAGGCCGCCCCCGGCACCCTCCGGCGAAAGTTCGGAGACGACCTGACCCGGAACGCCGTCCACGGGTCCGATGCCCCGGCCACCGCCGAGCGCGAAGTGCACTACTTCTTCAGCGCCTTCGACCTGGTATAGCGGGGCGCGTGGCGCCGAAGGCCAGCCCGCAAGCCAGGCACAGGATTCCCGCCCAGAGGATGGCGGACGGGATGCTGGATCGGCTCGCCAGCCAGCCCGCGGCCAGCCCGCCTACGGGGGCAAGCCCCTGGAAGATCCAGACATAGAGAGAGACGACGCGGCCGCGCATCTCCTGCGGCGATTCGGTCTGAAGGAAGGCGTTGCTCGTGGACAGCTGCACGGAGGCCGTGCTGCCCACGAGGATCATGCACAGCACCGCGATGGGAAGGGAACGGGCCTGGCTGAGTCCCAGGAGGCTCGCCCCGAGTCCGCACAGCATCAAAAAGTTGACCAGGGAGGCGCGGTGCGACGAGGAAACCGCGGCGGCGGTCAGGGACCCCAGGATCGCTCCGACGCCGGCTCCCAGGAGGAGTCTCGTGTATCCCTGCGGGCCTGTGTGCAGGATGTCCCGGGCCAGGGCGGCGGTAAGCGTGTTCGCCGAGAGTCCCACGGCGGAGGTGAGCGCCACCGCCAGCATGACGCGCCGGATCGCCGGAGCCTTCCAGGCATAGCTCATCCCTGCAGCGATGGCCTCGAAGGCGGGCCGCTGTTTCAGTGGGCTCCCGGCCGATGTGGTGCGGATCAGAAACAGGGAGACCAGGACGGCCACATAACTCACGGCGTTGACCGCAAAACAAGGTCCCTCGCCTTTCCACTCGATCAGGATGCCTGCGAAGAGGGGCCCCACGATCCGGGCCGAGTTGAAGGCGGCCGAGTTCAGGGAGACCGCGCTCTGAAGATCCTCCGATCCCACGAGATCCATCTGGAAGGTCTGTCGCACGGTCATGTCCGTGGCATCGATGCAGCCCTGCACCAGCGCGAGGATCATGATGTGCCAGACCTGGATGACACCGGTAAGGGACAGGGAAGCCATCGCGGTCGCCACCAGCAAGCTGGCGCTCTGGGTGCAGAGGAGCACCCTCCTGCGCGGGAAGCGGTCCGCCAGCAGACCGGCGAAGGGAGCGATCACCAGGGCTGGCCCGAACTTGGAAACGGTGAGAAGGCCCAGGTGCAGAGGGGAATCCGTCAGGCGGTACACCAGCCAGGACTGGGCTGCGGTCTGCATCCAGGTGCCGCTGACGCTGATGCTCTGGCCCACCCAGAAGAGCTGGAAGTTGCGGTGGCGGAAGGCTCGGAACGCATGGCGCAGGCGGGTGAGTCGGAACATGATCGTCGCAGTCGTGAGGACACATGCCGGATTCGGTGCTGGATCTGCGCGTGTCCTGCCCCGATTGTCGCACCGACCGATCTCCGGGGACACCGAGTGTGGCCGGAGGGGAGTTGGCGTATCGTTGGTGAGGAGCGTACCCCATGTCCCTTGGCCCTGCCCTGAGAACCTTGCTGCTGGCTGCGCTGGGCGCTCTGCAAGCCGTGTCGGCCCCCCCAGGCCTGACGGAGACGGCACGCTCCTTGACGGATGCCCATCCAGGAAAGTCGGCGCTGTACGTTCTGGAAAAGGGGGAGGACGCGCTCCTGGCCAGAGGGTGGCTTGGTGAGCATGCGGCCAGGAGCATCGACATCCAGTACTTCATCTGGAGCTCAGACAACGTGGGCATCCTGGCAAGCGAGCTCCTGCTGCGAGCCGCGGACCGGGGTATCAAGGTGCGCGTGCTGGTGGACGACCTGCTCGTGGACGCTCCCTCGGACGCCATGATGGCCCTGGCGGCCCATCCGAACTTCGACATCCGGATCTACAACCCGCGCCACAAGGTGGGAGTCTCCCTCCCCAAGCGGGTGCTGCAGCTGCTCACCCACTTCAAGGCCTCCAACCAGCGGATGCACGACAAGACGGCCATCTTCGACGGGCAGGTGGCCGTGACCGGAGGTCGCAACATGGCGGACGAATACTACGACCATGACCAGGCCTACAACTTTCGCGACCGGGATGCCCTGGTGCTGGGGCCTGTCGTCGGCGAGATGCAGGCGAGCTTCGAGCGCTTCTGGACCAGCCCCTTCGCCATTCCTGTGGAGGACCTGCTGGACAGCCCCTTCCGTAAGCAGTCGCCCGAGCAGGTCCAGGCGGTGTACCAGTCTCTCCATGCCTATGCGAAGAACCCGGCCAATTTCACGCCGGAGGTGCGGGAAGCCCTTGCCAACCTGCCGGAGCGCTTCGGGCGCCTCATCGAGCACCTGGCCTGGGATGACATCCGCTTCCTGAGCGACCTCCCCGGAAAGAACGACAGCCACGGTCTCAAGGGCAGTGGACGAACCACCGAGGAGCTGGTCGCGACCCTGCGCAAGGCCCAGAAGCGGGTCACCATCCAGTCTCCCTACCTGGTGCTGTCCACGCGGGGCTTCACGCTCTTCGAGGAGCTGATCAGGCGAGGCGTGCAGGTGCGCATCAGCACGAACTCGCTGGCCTCCACGGACAACCTCCAGGCCTTCAGCGGCTACCAGAAGCAGCGGGCGCGCCTGCTCAAGATGGGCATCCAGGTGACCGAGTTCAAGCCGGACCCGGCCATCCAGCAGGAGCTGGTGGAGCGGCGCCGGGAATCGGGCAAGACCGTGCCCGTGTTCTCGCTCCATGCGAAGACGCTCGTGGTCGACGGCGAGACCCTCTTCATCGGCACCTTCAACCTGGATCCGCGCTCTGCGAACCTCAACACGGAAGTGGGCGTGCTGGTGACCAATGCCAAGGTGGCAACCCAGGTGGAGCAGGCCATCGAGCGGGACATGGCTCCTGAGAACAGCTGTGATCCTGCCAAGGAGGATCCCGATGCGCATGCGTCCGCGGGCAAGCGCCGCAACCTCCTGCTCTGGAAGGCGCTGCCGCTGGGACCGATCCTGTAGTGCTAGCTCGCGGACAGTTCCTTGATGGCCATGACCGCAGCCTGGCAGAGCCGCCGCACCCCGGGGATCAGATCCAGGGTGGTGAGGGCCTTCTCGCTCACCCATTGGCCCCCTTCGGGGGGAGGCGGAAGCTGCTCATCGGGAGCCTTGGTGCGCAGCAGGTGGGTCAGGTAGAGGCGCTGCTGGCCTTCGAGCCCTTCGAGGCGGAGAAGCCAGGGCGTTGGCAGGCGGCTGGTGCGCTCATCAAAGACCACGGGCAGCTTCGAGGAATCCACGAAGCGGAAGGGGATCTTCCAGCCCTGGTCGATCTGCTGCTGGAGGAGGGCCGGGGGCAGGAAGCCCGGTGACCAGGGCACGTGCGGCGGCATCAGCAGGCCCCGATGGGGTGAGTGGGGCGTGGGCACGAGCAGTACGAAGGGGGTGCTGGAGCCGTGCACCAGCACCCCTTCGATGAACGTGGTCAGATAGACCGGCCCCTCGGGCATACGCTACCTCCCGCCAGCTTCTTCCAGCTCCAACAGGATGCGGTCCCGGGCCACGGTTGCTTCCGCCACCACATGCTCGGGGCCGAATTTCCGGACTTCCTTCGTGCGGCGGTCCCGCAGTTCAACGACGCCATCCTTGAGGCCCTTGGAGCCCACCATGACGCGCAGGGGGAAGCCCAGCAGGTCGGCGTCCTTGAACTTGGCGCCGGGGCTCATGCCTTCGCGCTCGTCGTGGAGCACTTCGAAACCAGCGCCCTCCAGCTCCTTCTCAAGACGGCAGGCCACTGCATTCACCTCGGCGTTGCCGGGGTCCAGGTTCAGGAGGTGGATCTGGTAGGGCGCAATGGGCCAGGGCCAGATGATGCCGTCGGCGTCGTAGTTCTGCTCGATGGCCGCGGCCACGGTGCGGGTGATGCCGATGCCGTAGCAGCCCATGATCATGGGGCGCTCCTGCTGGTCTTCGGCCAGGTAGGTGCAGCCCATGGACTTGGAATACTTGGTGCCGAGCTTGAAGACCTGGCCCACCTCGATGCCCCGGAAGGCCTCGTACGAGCCTTTCCCGCAGCGGGTGCAAGTGTCGCCCTCGGCCGCCAGGCGGATGTCTGCGAAGATGCAGCCGGGCAGGTCCCGGGCGGGGTTCAGGCCGAAGTGGTGGTAGTCCGTGCGGTTGGCGCCGCAGGTGAGGTTCACCTGGCCTTCGAGGCTCTTGTCCACGAGCATCTGGACGTTCTTCAGGCCCACGGGACCCATGAAGCCCGACTTGGCGCCCGTGAAGACCTCGGCCTCCTCGATGGGCATCAGCTCCATGTCCATGGCGCCCATGAAGTTCTTCACCTTCACGGGGTTCACCTCGTGGTCGCCCCGCAGCACGGCGCCCACGAGTTTCGTGGACTCGTCGGCGAAGGTGCAGCGGTAGAGGAAGAACTTGCTGGTCTGGGCGATGGGCATGCCGTCGTGCTCGGCATCCTTCATGCCCGCGGCCTGCTCCACCTGGCCCACAACGCCCGGGGTGCAGAAGTGGTCCTTCTTCAGCTCGAAGGCCGGGCCGTGGTCCTTGCCCGGCATGACGGGGGCTTCGGTCTTCTCGATGTTGGAGGTGTACTCGCACTGGTTGCAGGAGAGGATGGCGTCCTCACCGGAACCGGCCAGCACGTGGAACTCGTGGGTGAAGCTGCCGCCGATGGCGCCGCTGTCGGCCTCCACGGGCCGGAACTTGACGCCCAGGCGGCTGAAGATGCGCTTGTAGGCGTTGAACATCACCCAGTATTCGCGGTCCGCGTCGACGTCATCCACGTGGAAGGAGTAGGCGTCCTTCATGATGAACTCGCGGCCGCGCATGAGGCCGAAGCGGGGCCGGATCTCGTCCCGGAACTTGGTCTGGATCTGGTAGAGGTTCATGGGCAGCTGCTTGTAGCTGCGCACGTTCTTCCGGACGATATCGGTGATCACTTCCTCGTGGGTCGGTCCCAGGCAGAAGGGTGCGCCCTTGCGATCCTGGAAGCGCAGCAGCTCCTTGCCGTAGAACTGCCAGCGGCCGGACTCCTGCCACAGCTCGCCCGGCTGGACGGTGGGCATCAGGAGCTCCTGGCAGCCGTCCTTGTTCAACTCCTCGCGGACGATCTCCTCGAACTTACGGATGGAGCGGAAGGCCAGGGGCAGGTAGTCGTAGACGCCCGCGGCGAGCTTCTGGATCATGCCGGCCCGCATCATGAGCTGCTGGCTGACCACATCGGCATCCCGGGGGACTTCCCGGAGGGTCTGGATCAGGAGTTTCGACTGCTTCATGGAGAAACCTCAAAAATAAACCACCAAGATCACCAAGGATGGCACCAGGGGCACCACGGGAGCTGTCTTCTTTTCTTGGCGCCCTTGGTGTCCTGGGTGGTGAAAATTCAGTTCAACAACGACTGGACGAGCTGGCTGGCGACCTTGCCGTCATAGGAGGAGCCGTGCCGGGCCTGGAGTTCCTTCATCACCTTGCCCATGTCCTTCTTCGAGCTGGCTCCGGCGGCGGCGATGGCTTCGCGGACGGCATTCTCGAGCTGGACTCCCTCCAGCATGGCAGGCAGGAATTCCTTGAGGATCGCAATCTCCGCCTGCTCAAGGGCGGCCCGTTCCGGCTGCCCGGCCTGGGTGAACTGCTCCACACTGTCTTCGCGGGATTTTACCAAACGTTTGAAGACCGCCACGGCGTCGGCGTCCGCCAGGAGTCCCTGGGGACCCAGGCCCTTGGCCACGGCCTCGTTCTTGTAGGCGGCCAGGGCCATGCGGAGCACCTGCGTGCGCGGGGCGTTCTTGGCCAGCATGGAGGCCTTAAGGTCGGATTGCAGGCGATCGAGCATGAACCGGCTCCCGGGGAATCTCAAAACCTTAATCCTGCCCTTGTACTGCGGCGCCATCAATGCGGAATGCCCGGGACAGGGGCCCCAGAAATCAGCTTCATAATCGCCCGACCGATGGAATAATGGGACCCATCCGAGAGGCGCACCCTATGAACGTTGCCTACATCAACCCCTTTATCGAGTCCACGCTGCGAAGCCTCGACATGATGGCTGGCATCAAGGCCGAGAAGGCGGGGTTGGAGCTGAAGGAAGACCTCATCACGACCTATGACATTTCATCGATCATCGGCCTGACGGGCGAGACTTCGGGATCCATCATCATCAGCATGCCCCAGAAGCTGGCCTGCCAGGTGGCCTCCAACATGCTCATGGAGGAGATCAAGACCATGGGCAAGGCGGTGGAGGACGCCATCGGCGAAATCGGGAACATCGTCGTGGGCGACGCCCGCCGGGCGCTCATCCAGGACGGCCACTCCCTCAGCATTTCCATCCCCACCGTCGTGATCGGTGCCGGTCACAAGATCAGCCGGTCCGGGGACATCCCTTGCATCGCCATCCCCTTCACCACCGAGTTCGGCGACTTCGAAGTGAACGTGGGGCTCCGGGAGAACTGAAGAGCCGTTGCCAATCGGCAGGAATCACGCAAAAGAGGCGCCCTGCGGGCGCCTCTTCGCATTCGCGATCTGACAACTGACTACAGCTTTTCAAACTGGATCACTTCCACCGGGCAACCCGCGGCGGCGGCGATGATGCCGGCCTCCAAGGACACCTGAACCTCGACTTTCAGGGGCGTCTTCTCATCCCGGTTCTCGTTCTGCGTGCCGTCCTGACGGACTTCCGCCTTGATGGTGCTGCTGGTGTCCGTGACGGCGAAAACCTCTGGGCATTCCGCGTCGCACGCGTTGCACATGATGCATCCTTCTTCGATCCAGACTGTCTTGATCGCCATGGTTCTTCTCCTTGCCGGTAATGGGATCCCTCACGCTAGCACCCCCAAGCAGCGGTCACCAAGCCAATGGGAGGGCGAGGCCTGCCCCTGGCTGGATCGCTATCCATGGAAGAAAAGGGCTTGGCGCAGGCGAGGGTGCGGGGATTTACCTGCCCACGCTTCCTGGGATTATCGGGAATGGATGCTGCGGCTTCCTCTGCGACGAATCGAATCCGCCGGCCCCCGGGGCGGAAGCCCGGTTCTCATCTATGATGGAGGAAGCCTGATACCGGATCAGGACCAGGGCTACAACCACTTCGAGCGTCCATGACTTCCTTCTCCATTTCGTCCATCCGTGCGCGCTTGAAGAATTCGCGGATCTGGGCCCGGCTCAAGGGCATCATTCTTCACCCCGACCTCACCCCCGAGCAGGTGGCCACCAGCTTCGGGCTCGGGCTCATGATCGCCTTCAATCCATTGCTGGGATTGCACACGGGACTGGCGCTGGCATTGTGCTTCGCCTTCCGCAAGCTCCATCGACCGCTGCTGTTCGCCACCATGATGATCAACAACCCCTGGAGCATGGTCCCCATCGCGACCCTGAGCGCCTATGGAGGGAACATTCTCCTGGGACGGGGACTCGATCTGGACCTCAGCCGGATCCGCTGGGAGGGCATCGGCTGGAGCAGCTTCGCCACGCGCCACGGCCTGGGAGAACTCTTCCACATGATGAAGCCGATCCTTGGTCCCTACCTGCTGGGCGGATTCCTGCTGAGTGCGCTCGCCTTCCCCGTCGGCTACTACGCCATGCTGAAGTTCTCGAAGTACATCCGGAAGATCCACTTCCACATGCCGCATCTTCCGCATCTTCCGCACCTCCCGCACATCCACCTTCCGACCTTCCATCACGACCACACCGACAAGGAGCACGACCATGGACATGCGCTTCCTCATGAAACAGGCCCAGGCCATGCAGCAGAAGCTGTTGGACGCCCAGCAGAACCTGCGCGTGGAGGGGACGGCGGGCGGTGAGCTGGTGAAGGTCACGCTGAACGGAGCCAAGGAGCTCCAAGGCCTCTCCATCGCCAAGGATGTCATGGATCCCGAGGACCCCACCATGCTGGAGGATCTGATCCTGGCGGCTTTCAAGGATGCGAACCAGAAGGTGGATGAAGCCATGGCCAAGCTCCAGGGTGGGCTCACGGGGGGCCTGAACATCCCCGGCCTGAAGCTTTAGCCTTCCATGAAGTTGCCGGCCCCCCTCGAAGCCGTGGTGGAGGCGCTCCAGAAGCTGCCGGGCGTGGGCGCCAAGTCCGCCCAGCGCATGGCACTGCACCTGCTGAAGGAGGGCCCCCACGCCATGGAGCACCTGGGGGACCTCCTCCACCAGGCGGCGCACCGGGTGGGGTTCTGCGAGGTCTGCGGGGCCTTCACGGACCGCCCTTTGTGCCTGATCTGCGAGGACCCCCAGCGGGATCCGAAGGTGCTTGTGGTGGTGGCGGAAGCCTCCAACGTGCTGACCTTCGAGCGCAGCGGGCACTTCCGGGGACGCTACCACGTGCTGGGGGGGCTCATCTCGCCCCTCAAAGGCATCGGTCCTGACCAGTTGAAGGTGCGCGAGCTTCTGAAGCGGCTGGAGGATCGGCGCATCGAGGAACTGGTCCTGGCCACGAATCCAACCCTGGACGGCGAGGCCACGGCCACGTGGCTAGCCAGGATTCTCGAGCCCATGGGTCTCCGGATCACACGGATCGGCCTGGGGCTTCCGATCGGTTCGGATCTCGAGTATGCCGACGACCTGACTTTGGATCGGGCGCTGGAAGGGAGACGCAAGATCTGATCACGGCTGCGATCCCCCTCGGACCACGCGGAATCCGCCCGGGAGCATGTCCAGACGGAAGTGGGGCGTGTCGCTGAACCGTGCGGCGGCGCGCAGGTCGACGCCGTGGCTGAACCAGGAACCTCCGCGATGGACGCGGCGGAGGCCTGGCGCTTTGGGGCCCCTCGGATCCACCTGAGGCGTCGAGGAATAGTCCCCATACCAGTCCCAGCACCATTGGGAAATGTTGCCGTGCATGTCGTACAGACCCCAGGCGTTGGGCGGATAGCTGCCCACCGGTGCGGTCCCCTTCAGGTTCGGGCCCGTTTCCGTCGTGCCATAGGGCTCGTTTCCGTTGAAGTTGGCCGACCGGGACGTGAGCACCGGGCCGAAGAACGTGGCGGTGGTGGTCCCGGCTCGGCAGGCGTACTCCCATTCAGCCTCGGTTGGAAGCCGGTATCCACTGGCGTTCCAGTCGCAGCTGATCCGGTCATGGCGATGCTGCTTCCATCCCTGCGGCCAGCGGCGCGGGTCGGTGCCCTCGCCTTCGAATCGATAGCTGGATTGAAGTCCTTCCTGCTGGCTCCGAAGGTTGCAGTAGGCGATCGCGTCGTACCAGGTGATCCCTTCCACGGGCAGCCGCCCGGAACCCCGGAAGGCGGATGGGTTCCCGGGCATCACCTGGAGCCATGCCTCCTGGGTCACGGGCCATCGTGCGAGCCAGAACCCCGAGAGCGTCACGGGGTGGGGAACCTCGCTCGGGTCCCTCCCCGGCTCCGTCTCCGGGGAGCCCATGATGAACCTTCCCGCTGGAATCCAGGCGAACTCGTCGGGGGCGGGCTGGAGAAGCGGCGGATGGTAGTGGAGGACAAGTCCCACCGCGACGCCCACCAACACGTAGGCCAGGCAGGACGGGATCACGGATGCGCCGGGAAGCTTCACGGAACCTCCTCACGTGGGGGGGATGGGGCCGAAGCGGACCCTCCGTGCCTCGGAAGGGCGGGCTCCTTCGAACTGCTTCCAGGCGCGGCGCATCTGCTCCGGTGATGTGAATCCGGCCATCTCCGCCACCTGCTCCAGGCTGAGGTCCGGCTGGCTCAGCAGCACCTTCGAGGCAGCCGTGCGGATCTTCCGGATGAAAGCCTGGGGTGGGAGGCCCGTGTGGGTCTTGAACAGCCGCCCCAGATGCCGTGGGCTGGTGTGCGTTCGGTCGGCCAGTTCCGTCACCGTCCAATCGTTGGCAGGGTCACGGATCACCAGGTCCTGGGCGCGGTGCACCCTCGGCTCCAGGTGGTTCCGATGCTGAAGCCAGGGAGAGATCTGGACGTCCGCACCGGAGCGCCGGACGTAGAGCACCAGGAGGCGGGCCACGTCCGTGGCCACGAGGGGGCTCGCCAGCTCCGAGATCAGGTGCAGGGCCATGTCCACGCCGGCGGTCACGCCCGCACTGGTGAGGACGTTGCCGTCCCTCACGAAGATGCGGTTCTCGAGCACGCGCACGGCCGGGTGCTCCCGGGCCAGTCGCGCCGTCAGCGTGTGGTGGGTGGTGCACGACTTGCCGTCTAGGAGGCCGCTCCGGGCCGCGAGGAAGGCACCCGAGCACACGGTGCAGAGCCGGTGGGAGGGGTCGAGGGCTTTTCGCAGCCAGGCTGAAGCCTCCAAGGCCTCCGGTCGGGAATAGTCCGAAGCCGAGGCCGCCACACCGGGAAGGATGACCACCGATCCGGCAGGCAAGGCGTCCGGCAGCGGTTCCATGCCCGAAAGCGTCAGCCCCAGGGAGGATCGCGAGTCCCGGCACGGGCCGATGTAATGGATGCGGAACGCGGCACCAGAGTCGGCCGCCACCCGGAACGACTCCGCCGTGCCGGCGAAGTCCAGCAGCATCGTGCCGGGTAGGACCAGGATATAGACCTCGATCATGGCGTCCACCCTAGCAGCGTGTCACGGAAGGGGGCTCGCCGGGATCCTAGAAGCGGGAGGCATCTCGCAGTCCGGCGATGCCAATGCGAAGTGCACCCTGAACCGCGCCGGAACGCCGCAGCCGCGTGCGTGCGGAAACTTCAGTGACAGCCTGTTTCTATCGATTGAAATACCATCGCTCTGTGCGAGAATCACCCACCCCAATAAGGAGGCATTCATGCTAGTCCGCGAACTGATGACCCCGAAACCCATCGTTGTCGCCCCCGATATGCCGGTGCCCGACGCGCTGAGCCTCATGAGGGGCCGCAAGATCCACCAGCTTCCTGTCGTCGACAACAAGGGAAAACTGGTCGGCATCGTCACGGAGCAGGACCTGCTGCACGCCTCCGCTTCGTCCGTGACCACGCTCAGCGTGTGGGAGATCCCCACCCTCCTGGCGAAGATCACCGTCGAGATGGTGATGGTCAAGAACGTGGCCACCGTCAACGAGGACACACCCGTCGAGGAAGCGGCCCGCGTCATGGCGGACAAGGGCATCGGCTGCCTGCCGGTGATGGCCGCCGAAGGCATCATGGCGGGCCTGGTCACCAAGAGCGACCTCTTCCGC
>CAYZND010000079.1:0-11913 GCA_964479495.1 uncultured Mesoterricola sp. | reverse complement strand
GACCAGCATCATGGGATCCAGCCCCTCCAGCCCTTGCACCAGGCGGTCCTGGAACCAGGGATGGGCCTCGAGCCAAGGGTTCCACCGGGCTTCCAGGGCGTTCTTCCAGACAGGGATCGAGGACACCAGTCGATCCAGCTGAGCCACGACATAGGGAACCAGGACCCGCAGCGCGACCAGCACCGTGACCACGAATCCCAGGGTCACCACGATCACAGCCCTGCTTCGCTTCATCCACCGGGAGAGGTACCCGACCGCGGGAGCCATGAGGTAGGCCAGCACCATGGCCAGGAAGAAGGGGGTCAGCGCCTTGCGGAGCAGCCACAGGGCCAGGACCAGACCCAGCCCTGCAGCCGCAGCGAGAATGGGAATCCGGAAGCGGCTGGCCATCGGGCGGTTCATGTCCCTTCCGTGCGCTGGACCGTGGCTCGGAAGAAGTAGTGCATCCCTGAAGCCAGCACCATGGCGGCCACCAGGTAGTGGATCCAAGGGTCGATGAAGGGATACCAGGGCTGGGGCCCCAGGGCGTTCAGCAGGAGCGTGATCGAGATGGCCACCACCTGGACGACCGTGGTGACCTTCCCGAGGAACGTCGGACGGAACTTGGACGGGTCGAAGTGCGTGGAGGACATCAGGGCGACGAGCGAGATGATCACGTCCCGGCTGATGGCCAGGATCGACACCCAGGCGGGGATGCGGATGGCCAGATGCTCGATGGGCATCGCCAGCAGCACGAAGGCCGTGGTCATCAGGAGCTTGTCGGCGGCGGGATCCAACACCGCGCCCACGTTCGAGCGCTGGTTGAAGCGGCGGGCAATGTAGCCGTCCAGCAGGTCGGTCAGGCCCGCCAGGGCGAAGATGACGACGGCTTCCACCGCATGGCCATACCAGACGGCGATGGCGAACACGGGAACCGCAAGGATCCGGAGCAGCGTGAGGACGTTCGGAAGGGTTGCGTACATGGCTGGTGGCAATCCTTTCATGGTAGAGCACCCGGCGTCATCTCTTGTGATCGAAGTCCACCCCCTAAGCTTTGCCCCGCGGAGTTCCCCCCTTAGACTCAAGGTGGAGTTGAGATCGTGTCTCTCGTTCACCCCATCCACCTTAGCGATCTCGAACCCGGGCAGGAAGCCACGGTTGTCCAAGTGAAGGCCCATGGTCCCGTGCGGAGGCGCCTGCTCGAGATGGGCTTCGTCCGTGGAGCCCTTCTCCGGGTGGAGAAGCTGGCGCCCTTGGGGGATCCCATGGAGCTGGTGATCAAGGGCTACCACCTGAGCCTTCGGAGGGAGGAGGGGACCTGCATCCTCGTTGAGAGGATCGAGCCCCCAGGCCGCCAGTAGGTTCGTGCGCTCGAGGTCGGGACTACAGGCCCGGCTTGTCCGAGTCCTGGAGGTCCCCCGCATCGATGAGGTTGGAGATGAAACGCTGGAGCTCGTCGTCTCCGAGCACTCCCCGGCGCTGCAGCAGCTTGATCAGGCCCATCACCAGGGTGCGGGTCTGGAAGGAATCCATGCGGCGGATCTGGGGGGTCATGGTGGACCGCGCATGGATGATCAGGGGCGCAGGTGGGACCGCGCCAGCGCCGGGGACCACTTCGGACGAGTCCGGGAGCGGCTCCAGCCCCTCGTCCTCGCCGAAGAAGCTGAAGGGATTCACAGGCTCGTTCTTGATGCCGTCGAAGAAAGGATCACGCCCATAGTCACGGGCGGCGACGGGCGGATGGGTGCTGCGGATCTCCAGGCTGGAGGCCTGCAGGTCGAAGCTGACCGGAAGGCCTTCATCAAGGTTGGCGGGGGAGCCGACCTCGACCGTCTTGGTCATGGGCGAGGCCAGTTTTCGGTACTGTTCCCCGATGGCCTGCTTGAGGGATGAATAGGAGGCCACGACCGGCTCGATGTTCAGCCCAGAGGCGAAGCGCGCGCTGTCCACCGCATTGAGGTCCGAGGGGTCCGTCATCGCCAGCACCAGGGACTTGGGCTCCTTCAGCGCCACAGGCAGGACCACCAGCTGGTCCGCCAGCCGCTTCGGGATCCGCTGGAGCACGTTCACCGGGATGTCGAGGTTCTTCAGATCCAGGCGCGGGACGCCGGTCTTCTGGGCCAGGAAGTCCATCAGGAGATCCTCGCTCACGAACCCCAGGGCCACGAGGTTGCTCCCCATGCGGCCGCCTGTGATGCGCTGATGCCGGAGCGCCTCCTGCAGCTGGGCCTGGGTGATGAGCCCCGCCTCGACCAGCATCTCCCCGATCTTCTTGGTTTCCGGTTGCATGTGGCCACAACCTTTCTGTGGAATTCGATTGGAACAAGTCTACATTTATCGACGGCAAGGCGCCATATTGCCCTGGAGGTTCAGTGGATCCTGCTTCCGAGTCCTTGATGCGGTCCGCCCTCCACGATCTGGCCAACGCGCTTTCGGGCATTCGGGGCATCCTGGAGCTCAGCGACACCCAGAAACCCCTCAGTGCCCGGGACCGGACCCGCCTCGAAGCCATCCTCGCCGATGGCATGACGACCCTGGAGCGGGCCCGCTACCTGGCCATGGGCACCCTGCCGGACGCCGTGCTGGAGCCCGGCCCGGAGTGGAGGCAGCGGCTGTCGGAGGATCTCCAGCCCCTGTCCGTGGTCTTCCGGTGCGCGTTCCAGGTGGGCTATGAAGGCGAGCCCACCCATGATCGCTGGCCCGGAGCCCTCCTGCGGGGGTATGTCCATGCCCTTGCCCGCCAGGTGCTTCCCTATGCCCAGGGTGCCCCCGTGGGCATCCTGTGCGGTGCCGATGCCCGGGAGTGGCGCCTGCGCTGGGATCCGGCCTCGAACATCCCGGAAAGCCTCCGTCCCGAGCTCGAAGCCCGTCCCCGGGACATCAGCGCCCGGTGGGCCCTGCGCGTCGGAGGCTCCCTGGGCATCATCCTCTCCCTTGAGGATGGTGGCATCCTCGCCCGCGTGCCCCGTTTCTGAATGTCAAAGCCGCCCATACCCCTCGCGCGCAAGCTGGCGAAGCTGCGCATCCGTTACGAGACCCCCGAGGCCCTCGCCATGGATCCGCTGTCCATCCCCCTGCGCTACAAGGATCCCCTGGACCGGGAGCTGGCAGCCTGGGTGGCCGCCCACCTTGCCTACGGACGGGTGGCGCCCATGCTCAAGGCCATCGAGCGGGCCTTGGCCCCCCTGGGGCCGGAGCCTTCCGTCTGGCTGAGAGGGGCCGACGAGGCAGCACTGCGAGACCTCCGGGAGGCCCTTGCTCAATGGAAATGGCGCTTCCACACGGGACGGGACCTGACCGAGTGGATCCTCGCCTGGCGCACCCTGGACCGGGAGAGCGGCCGAGGGCTCGAACCCCACCTGTGGACCGGCCCTGGGGACGACCCGGAGGCCCGCCTGTCAGCCTTGATCCACCGGCTGCGGCGCAGCCTGCCCCCCACGCCAGGGTTGCGCTTCACCCTGCCTGACCCGCTGGCGGGCTCCGCGTGCAAACGCTGGCGCATGTTCCTGCGCTGGATGGTGCGCTCCGGCTGGCCCGACCTCGGTCTGTGGACCACCTACCCCCTGGATCGCCTGGTGATCCCCCTCGACACGCACGTGGCCCGGGTCTCGCGGTTGATCGGCCTGTCCCGTCGGGCCACCCCGGACAACCGAATGGCCCTCGAGATCACGGAAGCCCTTCGCCGGCTGGGTCCGGCGGACCCCCTCCAATACGACTTCGCCTTGTCCCACCTGGGCATTCTGGGGGACTGCCCCGGTGAGCGCACCATGCCCTCCTGCGCCTCCTGTCCCCTCGAATCCGTCTGCAAGAACGGTCGCTCATCACTGCAGGATTATTCCTGATTCCTGCCGCTTGCCGGTAAACTGGCAGCGAGCAGTCGTTAGGACCGGTGGCGTCCTCTTTTCCTTGGCGCGCCCCGGCTGACAAGTTCCGCGGATCGACCGGATGACCGGTCTCGCGGCAAGGCTGCGTGCCCACCGCATACACCCGGCCCATGGCCACCGCAATGCACGACTCACCCAGGAGACATCCATGATCATCCTCACCCTGAACGCGGGCTCCAGTTCCCTGAAGTTCAACGTGATCAACATGGCGACGGAGGACTCCCTCGCCGATGGCATCGCCGAGCGCATCGGCCTCTCCGAGGGCTTCGTGCGCTGGACCATCCAGGGCGAGAAGGGCCGCCTCGAGCTGGACATGAAGGACCACAAGGAAGCCCTGAAGGCCATCATGGAAAAGCTCCATGAGACCGTGCTGAAGAACGAGGACGTGGCGGGCGTCGGCCACCGCGTGGCCCACGGCGGCCCCAACTTCGGCGATCCCATCGTGATCAACGACGCCATCCTGCAGGAGATCGAGGAGCTGGCCTTCTACGCCCCCCTGCACAACCCCGCCAACGCCATGGGCATCAAGACCGCCCGCGAGATGTTCCCGAAGGTGCCCCACGTCGCCGTCTTCGACACCGCCTTCCACCACAGCATGCCCGACTACGCCTACACCTACGGCCTGCCCTACGACCTCTGCCAGAAGCTGGGCCTGCGCCGCTACGGCTTCCACGGCACCAGCCACCGCTACGTGGCCGACCGCACCGCCGCCCTGCTGGGCAAGCCCATCGAGCAGCTGAAGATCGTGACCTGTCACCTGGGCAACGGCTCCTCCATCACCGCCGTCAACCGCGGCAAGAGCATCGACACCAGCATGGGCCTGACCCCGCTGGAAGGCGTGATCATGGGCACCCGCAGCGGCAACCTGGATCCGGGCGTCCTCATCACCGTCATGGAGAAGGAAGGCCTCGACGCCAAGGGCATGAACAACATCCTCAACAAGCAGTCCGGCCTCCTGGGCGTCTCCGGCATCAGCAGCGACTGCCGCGAGATCGAGACCCAGTGGGAAGCCAAGACCAGCGACCGCGCCCGCCTGACGATGGAAGTGCTCGGCTACGGTGTCCTGAAGTACATCGGCGCCTACGCCGCCGCCATGGACGGCATCGACTGCATCACCTTCACCGCCGGCATCGGCGAGAACGGCCCCATGCTGCGCTCCTGGATCTGCACGCGGCTGGCCAACCTCTACGGCATCAAGCTCGACGAGACGATCAACCACACCCGCCGCAAGGACGACCGCCTCATCTCCACGCCGGACTCCCGCACCGCCGTGGCCGTCATTCCCACCAACGAAGAGCTGGCCATGGCCCGCTTCGCCTCCAAGTTCGTGTAAGCGCGAACGCATTTCCCGGAAAAGGGCCCTTCGGGGCCCTTTTCCTTTGGCCGGCATCATTCCACCACTCGCCGACCCATGCCCCTGCTACGCCGGAAGCGGGCGGAAACCACCGTGGGGAAACCCTATGCTGCCTGAGCCGGCCCTGATCCTGGGCCGCGAAGGGACGGCTATGAACAGGCGCTGGTGGATTCTAGGCATCGCAGGGGTGCTGGCCGCAGGGGTGACACTCGTCGCCGCTCGCAGGAGCCCTCAGAAGACGGGCTCCGAAGCCGCCTCGCCCTTCCGGCTGGGAGCGGTCCTCCGGGAGGATCTCCAGGTGAGCGTGAAGGAAGTGGGCGTGGTGGATCCCTTGACCAAGGTGGAGGTGAAGTCCGCCGTCTCGGGGCGGATCACCAGCCTCAAGGTCCGCGAAGGCGCCGAGGTCAGGCAGGGCGAGCTCCTGGCGGAGGTGGAGCCAGATGTCAACCAGGCCCAGACCCTCTCCGATGTGCAGGGCAGCCTATCCCAGGCCCGGGTGAGCTTCCGCAATGCGGAGCGCGATTTCGCCCAGCAGGAGGCCCTCTTCCGGGAAGGGCTCGTCTCCGAGCAGTCCTTCCGCAGCGCGAAGACGGCCCGCGACCTCGCCGAGGAGAGCTACAAGTCCGCCCAGACCCGCTACCAGATCGTGGAGGCGCGGGGCATCCCCATCAGCGGCAATGCCACCACTCAGCTGGCCCGGGTGACTTCGCCCATGAACGGCGTCGTCATCAAGAAGGGCGTGGAGCCCGGCGACACCATCACCAGCGGTGTCTCCAGCTACAACGCAGGCACCGCGGTCTTCACGGTGGCCGATCTGAAGTCCCTCATCGTGCGGGTGAACCTCAACGAGGTGGACATCGCGAAGGTCCAGGTCGACCAGCGCGTGCGGCTCACCCTGGATGCCTATCCGCAGCGTTCCTTCACGGGCAAGGTCCGCTTCGTCTCCCCCGCCGCGGAGGTGGTGGACAAGGTGAAGGTCTTCAAGGTGGAGATCAGCCTGGATGAGCTCTCCGACACCTTCCGCACGGGCATGACCACCAACGTGGAGATCCTGGGCGAGCGCCGCGACAACGCCCTCTCCGTCCCCCTGGAGGCCCTCCAGCGGCGGGAAGGACAGACCGTCGTCTACCGGCTGAAGGAAGGCCTTTCGGAGAAGGAGCTGGCTCGCGCCAGGGAGGGACTCTCGGGGCGGTCCAAGTTCGTCTGGCTGTCCGACCGCTGGAAGGACTACTTCGAGGTGGTGCCTGTGAAGGCCGGCATCGCCACCCTGGAGCGGGTGGAGATCCTCGAAGGGCTCAAGGGCGGCGAGCAGGTCTGCCTCGAGGATCCCACCCGCAAGAAGGTGGAGAAGGACGAGGACGACTTCTGATGACGGCCCTCATCGAAACCCATGGCATCACCAAAGTGTTCGGGAGCAATGGCACCGAGGTGCGAGCACTGCGCGGGGTGGACCTGCGGGTGGAAGCGGGCGAGTTCATCGCGCTCATCGGCCCTTCCGGGTCGGGCAAGTCCACCCTCATGGCCATCCTGGGCTGCCTGGACCGGCCCACCGAAGGCCGGTACCAGCTGGATGGAACCGAGGTGCAGGGGCTCTCCAGCACCGAACTGGCGGCGGTCCGCAACGCGAAGATCGGGTTCGTCTTCCAGGCCTACAACCTGCTGCCCCGGGCCACGGTGCTGCGCAACGTGGAGCTGCCCATGCTCTACGCCGGCGTGGACCGGCGGGAGCGGCGGCGCCGCGCCCTGGAGCTGCTGGAGCGGGTCGGTCTGGGCGACAAAGCCGAGACCTATCCCGGCAAGCTCTCCGGCGGCCAGAAGCAGCGTGTCTCCATCGCCCGGGCCCTGGCGAACCGCCCCTCCATGCTGCTGGCCGACGAACCCACGGGTGCCCTGGACTCCCACACCGGTGCGGAGATCCTGGCCCTGTTCAAGGAGCTGAACCAGCAGGGCAACACCGTGATCCTGGTGACCCACGATCCCGGCATCGCCGCCCAGACCCAGCGCCGCATCCTGATGCAGGATGGACTCGTCACGGATCGGGTGTGACATGGGCACCTCCGGTCTGCTCCAGGAACGGGTCCGGGAGGCCTGGACGGAGCTCCGCCAGAACCTCGGCCGCTCCGTGCTGCAGGCCCTCGGCATCATCCTCGGCGTCGCCTCGGTACTGGGAGGCTTTTCCATCTCCGACAGCCAGCGGCGACGCTCGGAGGAGCTCTTCGTGAAGCTGGGCGGCCTCGACAAGCTCGCGGTCTACCCGGTCCAGCAGCCCCAGAAGGACCAGTCCACGGCCCTCCAGTCCGCGAACCTGGGCCTGCGGGAAGCGGACGGCACCCGTGGCGCCCAACTGGACGTGGGGCTGGTCCAGGGGCTGAGCCTCCAGCGTGCGGAGTCCGTCCGTATCCGCTCCGAAGCCGCGGATCAGGCGCGGGAGGTCATTGGCGTCGGCGCGGACTACCTGCCCATGAATGGCTTCGAGATCGAGCAGGGGCGCAGCTTCTCGCCCACCGAGCAGGAGGCCGGTGCGCCCGTGGTCCTCCTGGGGACCGAGGCGGCTGACCTGTTCTTCCCCGAGGGGAGCGCCATAGGCCGTACCCTCACCCTGGGCGGGGTTCCCACGAAGGTCATCGGCGTCTTCCAGGAGCGCGTCTTCCGCTTCTCCGCAGAGGACCACAACCTCTTCCGGCGGAAGAACCGCATCGTGGCGGCCCCGGCGGCCTTCGTCCAGCGACGGCTCCAGCAGGATCCCCACCGGCGCGTGGACCAAGTCCAGTTCCGGATCAAGGACCTGAGCGCCATGCAGGCCTTCTCCTCGTCCCTGACCTCCCTTCTCAAGGGCAGCCACCGGCTCCAGGAGGACTTCCGCCTGGACGATGTGAGCAAACGTGTGAAGAAGGCCCACAGCCAGGAGGCGGTCTACGACCTCATCTTCCTGCTCTCGGGAATCCTGGCGCTCGTGGGAGGCGGCATCATCAACGTGAACATCCAGATGGCCTCCCTGAAGGAGCGGATCCACGAGGTGGGCCTGAAGATGGCCATCGGAGCCTCGGGACGTGAGATCTTCCGCAGCTTCATGACGGAAGCACTCCTCCTGACCCTGGTGGGGGGGATGGTGGGCCTGGCCTGCGGCGTGCTGTTCTCCTGGAGCATCACGCAGGTGCTGGGCATCCCGCTGCACATGCGCCTCTCCAGCTTTGCCTGGGCCTTCCTTCTGGCCGGGATCACGGGATTCCTCTTTGCGCTCTTTCCCGCCTGGAAGGCCAGCCGGTTGTCACCCATGGAGGCGCTCCGCTATGAGTGAGTGGTCACTCTCCCCTCAAGGTTCCTCGCTCCGTGTGGGGTCCCCTCTTCCCGAAGCCCACCGGGCTTCGCTCCGCGACCCACATCGTCGCGAGCCCATGGAGGCGCTCCGCTATGAGTGAGCGGTCACTCTCCCCTCAAGGTTCCTCGCGATGATAAGCGGATTCCAACGACTGACCCTGGCCTGCTCCCTGGGCTGGGAGATCGTCACCAGCGGGCTCACGGAGCTGTGGGCTCACAAGCTGCGCTCGTTCCTGACCCTCACCCTGCTCATGCTGGGCGTCTTCGCTCAAGTGGTGCTCACCTCCGTCCTGGATGGCGTCGTCGACAAGGTGCGCACCGGCTTCGCCGGCATGAGCTGGGATGGCACGCTGGTGCTGGCGGAGCAGCCCCCCCGGACGCCCCTCGAACAGCGGCGGTTCGCCCTGAGCCCTGGCCTGCGCGTGGAGGACCTGCCCCGGCTGACGGCGCCCCACCCCATGATCCAGACCTTCCTGCCCCGGGCTTCCCGGCAGGCGCCGATGCAGGTGAGCCAAGGCACCGAGCTGGCCTTCGTCACGGGCGTCACCACGGACTACATACCGGTCATGAACCGGCGCATTGCGTCCGGCCGGGGGCTGACGCCGGATGACCAGATGCTCCGGCGGCCGGTGGCCGTGGTGGGCTCCACCCTCGCCTCCAAGCTCGCGGGGGGTACGGATCCGGTGGGGCGGAAGGTGCTCGTGGACGGCGTACCCTTCCAGATCGTGGGCGTGCTGGCACCCCTGATGATCTTCAACGACGACGCCTATGCGGATGCCAATGGGGTGCTGGTGCCTCTCGAAGCCTACATGGACCGACTGGAACCCTCCCACAAGCTCAACCACCTGGCGGTGAAGCTGAGGGCCAACCGGGACCTGAAGGCGGTCTCGAACCTGATGGTGGACCGAGCCCGGGTGGCCCACCACGGCATTGAGGACGTGAAGATCGTTGACCTGAATGCGGAAGCCACGCGCAGCTACCGGAACTTCATGTCGGAGATGCGCAACTGGCGCATCGTGATCGCCTGCCTGGCCGGGACGGTGCTCCTGGTCGGCGGCGTGGGGGTGCTGTCGGTGATGCTGATCTCCTTCTCGGACCGCCGCTTCGAGGTGGGCCTGCGGAAGGCCGTCGGCGCCACCGATGCGGAGATCTTCACGCAATTTCTCCTGGAGGCGGCCGTGCTGGCCTGCCTGGGTTCCCTGGCCGGGACGGCCGTGGGCGCCTTCGTCTGCCGACTCATCTCGGACCAGTTTCCCTATGGCATCGTGATCAACCCCTTCGGGCTCATCTCCGCCTGGCTGGTGGCCCTGGGCCTGGCCGTCGTCTTCGGCCTGTATCCCGCCTTCCGGGCCATGAGGCTGTCCCCCATCGAGGCCATGCGCTGAAGCGGGCCCCATCCTGCCTGCATTCTTTGGATCTTTGGCTTGGATCCCTCGACCCGAGCCGCTATTCTCAGAAGGTTGGGCCAGGTGAAGGCCCGCGGAGGAGTGTTCCCGAACTATGAGCAAGCGTAGCCTCGGCAGCCTGGCCGATCTCGCGAAGATCCTGGAAGAAGCTTCCAATCCTGAATCCGAAGTGCGGGAGGACCGCAAGGAATCCAAGCCCAAGCCGGCTCTGGTGCACCGTACGGGCACCAAGCAGACCCGCGTCCTGGATCCCAAGCGCAAGGCCTGGTACGAGAAGCGGCTGAAGGAGCAGGCCAGCAGCGCCGCTCCGGCTCCCGTCCCCGCCTTGGAAGGCCCCAAGGCTCCCGCCGTCCCCAAAGCGGCAGCCGTACGGCTTGGAACGAACCTCCTGGAGACCCTGGCCGCCGCCAAGGACGTGAAGCCCAAGGGCGATGGCAAGAAGACCGAGCCCTGGCGTCGCAAGCCGGGCGATCCGATCTTCTGATCCAGTTCCTTCCGGCAGACAAGAGCCAGCGCTTCAGCCCGGGCATGCACGAGCATGCCCGGGCTGAAGCCTTGAGGCAGAACTGCCGATAGGACCGTAGGGTCAGCCCCGTCGTGGCACGCCCCCGGGCAGGGAGGGTCGAATGCGTCGTCTCATCCATGCTTTCCTTCTGCTGCTTCTCTCCCGAGGCCTCCTCCTGGCCCAGGGACTGACCATCCAGACCGAGATCTTCCCTCCCTATCAGTTCCTGGGGCCCGATGGACGCCTGACGGGGTTCACCGTCGAGTTGGTCCGCGAGATCCAGGCACGGACCGGCAACAAGGATCCCATCGCGGTGGTCCCCTGGGTCCGGGGCTACAACGAGGCCCTGACCAAACCCAACGTGGTGCTGTTCACCATGGCCCAGACGCCGGAGCGGGAGCCTCTCTTCAAGTGGGTGGGTCCCGTAAGCGAATCATCGAACGTCCTCTATGTAAAAAGCGACTCCGGAATCGTCATCCGGGATCTGGAGGAGGCCCGGAAGCTTCGCCTCATCGGGGTCTACAAAGAGGATGTGCGGGATCAGTATCTGACCCAGGCCGGCTTCATGAACCTCGACCGCTCCCCCGACCAGGCCATCATGCTCAAGAAGCTGATGGGGGGGCGGATCGATGCCCTGGCGAGCACCCCGGAGACGATCTTCGAGCTGGCCCGGGCCGAAGGCTTCCGACCCGAGGAGCTCCGGGCCGCATACACCCTCACGCGCTGGCCCAACTTCATCGCCTTCTCGAGAGGCACCCCGAATCCACTCGTCCAAAGCTGGGCCCAGGCTTTGGAAGCCATGAAGGCGGACGGTTTTGTCAAGAAGCTGCGCCTCAAATACGGACCGTCGGTGGCCGCCCCCGCCAAGTAGGCATTCAGCTGCCCCTTTGGGAGCAGTTCAGAATCAATGATCCGGACCCACCTGCCGATAGAAAGGCAGTTGACGAAACGTCCTTAGCCTAGCCCGCACCTCGAGGGGCTGGCCGGAGAGGGGGAATGCGAAGCACCAGGATCGTCCGGCTCTGCACCACCGCCCTTTTCGCGGTCGCCCTGTGGTCCCAGCCGCTCGCCCTCTACACGGAGATCTCCCCACCAGACCAGTTCCTGGGTCCGGAGGGCAGACTCTCCGGCTACGCCGTGGAGGTGGTCGCCGAGATCCAGAAGCGGATCGGGGATGACACCCCCATCCAGGTGGTGCCCTGGGTCCGGGGCTACAACGAGGTCCTGGGACCGACCCAGGCAGCCCTCTTCTCCACGGTCCGATCTAGGGAACGCGATCCCCTGCTTCAGTGGGTGGGACCCTTGCGGGACATCACCTACTGGTTCTATGTCCGCAAGGGCGCCCAGATCCAGATCCGGAACCTGGGTGATGCCAAGCGCTTGCCCTTGGTTGGTGTCTACAAAGAGGATGTCCGGGATCAGTTCCTGACCCGGATGGGCTTCCAGAACCTCGACCGGTCCCTGGAC